>NZ_JACGMO010000168.1:0-12748 GCF_015354745.1 Micromonospora sp. S-DT3-3-22 | reverse complement strand
TTTTCCCTTGTGGACCGTACTCCCGGTGGGTGGGGCCGCCAGGGGCAGCGGCCCGGCGGCCACCGGCCCGGCACCGGCCAGCGCGACCGGTGGGGCGGCTCGGCGACCGGCTGGCGCTCGGCGACGGCGAGGGGCTGGCGGTGCCGGGGGTGACGGAGGGGGTGACCGGGGCGACGGCCGGCCCGCTCCCCCGGGGTGCCCGGGGGGCGGCGGTCGGTGCCACGGTGCCGGTGGTCGGGGCGGGGGCGGGGGTGGTGGTGGCCGGCCGGGCCGGCGCTGACGACCGCTCGGGCTGCGCGGCCTCGTCGACGAAGGGGAGCACCGCGTGCGGGGCGATGCCCCCGGCGAAGCTGACCCCGACCAGCCCGGAGTAGATCAGGACCACCAGCCCCAGGGCGTACGCGAGCCAGCGCAGCCGGGAGTGGCGTCGACCGCTGGGGTCGACGAAGACGGGGACCGGCGGAGGCACGGCGGCGATCAGCGCGGTGGGGCCGTCGGTGCGGTCGAGCAGCACGGTCGGCCCATCGATCACCGTCACGTCATTGATACGATGTGGATCGACAGCCGGCCGACCACCGAGCGCGCCCATGGGCTTCGATTCTTCGAATGGCGCATTTTTCCTGCTCAGCCGGTCGGCAGTCATGGGATGCGAGTTTAGGCACGAGGATCACTCAGCTTCCAGCTCGTCCCACGAATGAGACTCGGGTCGCACCGGCGCGCCCCCGCCGGCGACGGTTCAGGGCGAAGGTCCCGGGCGGGACACGACGTGATCTCCTAGGGTGGTGCCGTGGCCCGCAGCGTCTACCTGACCAGCGTGGGGTCCGGCGGGGGTAAGTCGACCATCGCCCTCGGCCTCGCGGAACTCCTCTCCCGGCAGGTCGAACGGATCGGCGTGTTCCGGCCGCTGGTCTCCGACACCGGCGACGACCCGATCCTCGCCCTGCTGCACGACCGCTACCGGATCGACCTGCCCCAGGCCGACCTGACCGGCACCACGTACGCCGAGGCGGCGGCCCTGGTCGCCGACGGCCGACGGGAGGAGCTGATCTCCCGGATCGTCGAGCGGTACCGGGCGGTGGAACGGCGCTGCCCGGCGGTGATCGTGGTGGGCAGCGACTTCACCGACGGCGGGGACACCGCCGGCCCCCGCGAACTGGCCTTCAACGCCCGGCTGGCCACCGAGTTCGGCAGCGTGGTGGTGCCGGTGGTGGACGGCTTCGGGCAGCAGCCGGAGGCGGTCACGGCGGCGGCGCGCGGGGCGTACCACGATCTGGCCGACCTGGGCGCGACGGTGCTGGCGGTGATCGCCAACCGGGTGACCGCAGCGCTGACCCTGCCCGAGCTGCCGGTCCCCGCGTACGCCATCCCGGAGGTGCCGAGCGTGTCCGCGCCGACGGTGGCCGAGGTGGCGGCGGCGCTCGACGCCACCCTGCTGGCCGGCGACGACGCCGCCCTCGGCCGGGACGTGCTCGACTACGTGGTCGGCGCGGCGCACGTGCCGACCCTGCTCGACCACCTCACCGAGGGGGCGCTGGTGATCACCCCGGGTGACCGGGCCGACCTGCTGGTCGCGGCGAGCACCGCGCACGTCGCCGGGCAGGTGTCGCTGGCCGGTGTGGTGCTCACCCTCGGCGAGCAGCCCGACCCCCGGGCGATGCGCCTGGTCGAACGGCTCAACACCGGCTTCGCCGTGCTCTCGGTGACCAGCGACAGCTACGACACGGTCGAGGCGTCCAGCCACATCGAGGGCCGGCCCGGCCCGGCCAACCCGCGCAAGGTGGAGGCCGCGCTCGGCGCGTTCGAGGGTCACGTCGACACCGTCGACCTGGCCCGCCGGCTGCGGGTCAGCCGCTCCGAGCGGGTCACCCCGCTGATGTTCGAGTACGACCTGATCGACCGGGCCCGCGCCGACCGCCGCCGGCTGGTGCTGCCCGAGGGCACCGACGAGCGCATCCTGCGGGCCACCGAGATCCTGCTCCGCCGGGGGGTGGCCGACCTGACCCTGCTCGGCCGCCCCGACGACGTGGCCCGCCGCACCCGCGAGCTGGGCATCGACCTGACCGGCGCGGACGTGGTCGACCCGGCCGGCAGCCCCTGGCGGGACGCGTTCGCCACCCGGTACGCGGCGTTGCGCGCCCACCGGGGCGTCACCGTCGAGATCGCGCACGACATCGTGGCCCAACCCAACTACTTCGGCACCATGATGGTGGCCACCGGGCACGCCGACGGGATGGTCTCCGGGGCCACCCACACGACGGCGGCCACCATCCGTCCCGCCTTCGAGATCATCCGTACCGTGCCGGGCGTCTCGGTGGCCTCCAGCGTGTTCTTCATGCTGCTCGCCGACCGGGTGCTGGTCTACGGCGACTGCGCGGTCAACCCCGACCCGGACGCCGCCCAGCTCGCCGACATCGCCATCTCGTCGGCCGACACGGCGGCCCGGTTCGGCATCGAACCCCGGGTGGCGATGCTGTCGTACTCGACCGGGGACTCCGGCGCGGGGGTCGACGTGGAGAAGGTCGCCACCGCCACCAAGCTGGTCCGCGAACGCCGGCCCGACCTGCTGGTCGAGGGGCCGATCCAGTACGACGCGGCGATCGACCCGCAGGTCGCGGCGACGAAACTGCCGAGCAGCACGGTCGCCGGCCGGGCCACCGTGTTCATCTTCCCGGACCTCAACACCGGCAACAACACGTACAAGGCGGTGCAGCGGTCGGCGGGGGCGGTGGCCGTCGGCCCGGTCATGCAGGGCCTGCGCCGGCCGGTCAACGACCTGTCCCGGGGCGCGAAGGTCGCCGACATCGTCAACACGGTGGCGATCACCGCCATCCAGGCGGCCGGATCGTCGGAGGAGGGGTCGTGACCGACCGGGTGCTGGTGCTCAACTGCGGATCGTCGTCGGTGAAGTACCGGCTCTACGCCGGGGAGTCGACGGTCGACTCCGGCACCGTGGAGCGGGTCGGCGAGCCGGGCGGCGGGCCGGCCGACCACGCCACCGCCGTCCGGGAGATCCTCGGCCGGCTCGACCTGACCGGGCTGACCGCGGTGGGGCACCGGGTGGTGCACGGCGGCCGGCGGTTCAGCGCGCCGGTCCGGGTCGACGACGCCGTCGTCGCCGCGATCGGGGAACTGGTGCCGCTGGCCCCGCTGCACAACCCGGCCAACCTGGCCGGCATCGCGGTCACCCGGGAACTACTGCCGGACGTCGCCCAGGTGGCGGTCTTCGACACCGCGTTCCACCACACCCTGCCCGAGTCCGCCGCCACGTACGCCATCGACCTGGACACCGCCCGCCGGCACGACATCCGCCGGTACGGCTTCCACGGCACCTCCCACGCGTACGTGTCGCGGCGCACGGCCGAACTGCTCGACCGCCCGTACGACCGGCTGCGCACCATCAGCCTGCACCTGGGCAACGGGGCGAGCGCCTGCGCGGTGGACGGCGGACGCAGCGTGGCCACCTCGATGGGCATGTCGCCACTGGAGGGGCTGGTGATGGGCACCCGCAGCGGTGACCTCGACCCGACGGTCATCTTCCACCTGCGCCGCGAGGGCGGGATGGGCGTCGACGAGATCGACGACCTGCTCAACCACCGCAGCGGGCTGCTCGGTCTCACCGGGGTCAACGACATGCGGGAGGTGCAGTCCCGGCGGGCCGCCGCGGATCCCGCCGCCGTGCTCGCCTTCGACGTCTACTGCCGGCGGATCACCGGCTACGTCGGGGCCTACCACGCGCTGCTGGGCGGGGCGGACGCGATCACCTTCACCGCCGGGGTGGGCGAGCACTCCCCCGAGGTACGGGCCGCCGCCCTGGCCGGGCTCGACCGGCTCGGCATCGCCGTCGACCCGCACCGCAACGCCGGCACCGGCGACCGGGTGATCTCCCCGGCCGGCGCGGAGGTCAGCGTCTGCGTGGTCGGCACCGACGAGGAGCGGGAGATCGCCCGGCAGACCCGGGCGGTGCTGGCCGGGGCGGACCGAGCGGTGGAGCCGGACCGACCGGGGCGGTGACCACCATCGTCCGGACGGCCGGGCCGGACCGGACCGCCGACCACCTACCGTGCAGTCATGGGGGTGAGGCGGCTGTGCGCCGTGGTGCTGGCCGCGCTGCTCGCCGGCTGCGGCCCGGCCACCGCCGCCACCGACCCACCGCCACCACCGCCGGCCCGGCACGCCCCGGAGCAGGCCCTGCCGGTCGCGGTACGCACGGTCACCGTCGACCCGGCCGGACCGCGCCCGCTGCCGGTGACGCTCTGGTACCCGACCGAGCGGGGCCGGGTCGCCCCGGGCCGGTTCCCGGTGGTGCTGCACAGCCACGGCCTGCGCAGCCTCCCCGAGCTGCACGCCGCGCTGGCCACCCGGTGGGCCGCCGCCGGGTTCGTGGTGGCCGCGCCGACCTACCCGTACACCAACCGGCGGGCGGCCCGGTTCAGCCGCGCCGACGTCCGCAACCAGCCCGCCGACGGCTGGCGGGTGATCCGGCACCTGGTCCGGCTGAACGCCCGCGCCGGTGACCCGCTCGCCGGGCACCTGGACGTCGGCCGGTTCGCCGCGACCGGACACTCGGCGGGCGGCTTCACCACGGCCGGCATGTTCACCTCCGGCCACCCGGCCCGGCTGCGCTCCGGCGTGATCATCGCCGGGGGCGGGTTGGCGGGCGCCTTCGCCGGGCCGAGCGCCCCGCTGCTGTTCGTGCACGGCACCGCCGACCCGGTGGTGCCGCTGACCGTCGGCCGGGCCGGCTACCAGCGGGCGTCCGGCCCGAAGGCGTTCCTCAGCGTGCTCGGCCAGGGTCACGGCGAATACCTCACCCCGGGCCGGCCGGGCTTCGACCAGGTGCTCGCCACCGTCACCGACTTCCTCCGCTGGACCCTCTACGACGACCGGGAGGCCGGCCGCCGGCTGCGTGCCGACGCCACCCGCCCCGGGGTCACCACCCTCGACGACCGGTTGGCCGACGCCGGGCCGTAGCCGGCCGGGCAGCCGCCACGGGCGGGCACAATCGTTCTCATGTTCCGTCGTCGTATCCCGGTCCTGCTGACCGCCGCGCTGCTCGCCGCCGGCCTCGTCGGCTGCTCGGCGTCTCCGCCCGCGCGCCCCGCCGCCCCGTCGCCGACGCCGGCGGCCAGCGCCCCGGGGGCCACCCCGCAGGCGTCGCGCATCCCCGCCGGCACCGCGCCGACGCAGGCGTTCGCGGTCGGCGTACGGGAGCTGAGGCTGAACCGGGGCGGCGACCGCCCGCTGCCGGTGACCCTCTGGTACCCGGCCCGGGGCACCGCCGGTGGGGCGGCGCAGCGCGACGCCACCGTGGCGGCCGGACGCTTCCCGGTGGTGGCGTTCAGCCACGGCCTCGACGGGCGGCCGACCGACTACCGGGCGCTGACCACCCGCTGGGCGGCGGCCGGTTTCGTGGTGGCCGCGCCGATGTTCCCGCACACCGGCAAGGGCACCGACGGCAGCGTCCTCGACGTGCTCAACCAGCCCGCCGACGTGTCGTACGTGCTGGACAAGGTGCTGGCGCTGGACGCGAAGGCCGGCGACCCGCTGCGCGGCCGGCTGGCCACCGACCGGGTGGCCGCGGCCGGGCACTCGGCCGGCGGGGTGACCACCATCGGCCTGTTCACCACCGGCCGGGACGAGCGGCTGCGGGCCGGGGTGGTCCTCGCCGGGACGGGGCTGGGCGTGGGCACGGCCTTCGCCGGGGCCGCCGCCCCGCAGCTCTTCGTGCACGGCCGGGCCGACGAGGTGGTCGACTACGCCGCCGGCAAGGCCGTCTACGACGCGGTGCCGTGGCCCAAGGCGATGCTCAGCCTGACCCGGGGCGACCACGGCCGGGCCCTGCTCGGTGACGACACGGCCCTGCGGGTGGTCTCCGACACCACCATCGAGTTCCTCCGCTGGACGCTCTACGGCGACGCGGCGGCCCGGGACCGGTTGCCCGCCTCGGCCGCCCGGGGCGACATCGCCACCCTCGACGACCGTCTCTGAGCCGGCCGAGGGTCAGGCGGTGTGGTCGACCACGACCTTGCCGAAGACCTCGCCGGAGTGCAGCCGGGCGAAGGCGTCGGCCACCCGGCTGAACGGGACCACGCTGTCGACCACCGGGCGTACCTCGTGCTCGGCGCAGAAGGCGAGCAGCTCGGTCAGCTCGTCCGGGGTGCCCATCGAGGTGCCGAGGATCTCCAGCTGCATGGCGAAGACCCGGCGCAGGTTGACCGGCGGCAGGTGACCCGAGGTCGCGCCGGCGACCACGATCCGGGCCATCGGGGCGGCCGACTTCAACGAGTGGTCGAAGGTGGCCGCGCCGACCGTCTCGATCACCACGTCGACCCGCTCCGGCAGCCGGGCGCCGGGTTCCAGCGCGGTCGCCCCCAGCGCGGCGATGCGGTCCCGCTTGGCGGCGTCGCGGCTGGTGGCGTACACCCGCTTGCCCAGTGCCAGGCCGAGCGCGACGGCGGCGGTGGCGACCCCGCCGCCGGCCCCCTGCACCAGCACCGCCTCGCCGTCGGCGATCCGGCCCCGGGTGGTGAGCATCCGCCACGCGGTCGGCAGGCAGGCCGCGTCGGTCGCCGACAGGCCGGTCGGCAGCGGCAGCAGGTTCATCCGGGGTACGGCCACCCGCTCGGCCAGGGTGCCCTGGTAGTGCTCGGAGAGGATGGAGACGCCCCGCGGGTCGCCGGGGGTGGGCAGCACCGGGTAGATGACCACCTCGTTGCCGTCCGGGTCGGTGCCGGCCGCGTCGCAGCCCAGGATCATCGGCAGTTGACCGTCGGCGAGCCCCACCCCGCGCAGCGACCACAGGTCGTGGTGGTTGAGCGAGCTGGCCCGCACCTGCACCGTCACCCAGTCGTCGTCGAGGTGGGCGGGCTCGGGGCGGTCGCCGACGGTGAGCGCGGCGAGCGGGTTGTCGGCGTCGAACCGGGAGGCATAGGCGGCACGCATGATCCGCACCGTAACAGCGGAACGATCGTTCAAGAAGGGTCCGGGCCGGCCGGCCCGGACCCTTCCCACCCGGTCGGGGGCGCGTCGCGCTCCGGTCGGGTGGCGCGCGACGCGTCGGTTCAGGCGCGGGCGACGCCGTCGTGGCGGGCCGCCTGGGCCACCGCCTCCGCCACCGCCGGGGCGACCCGGGGGTCGAGCGGGGACGGCACGATGGCGTCCGGGCTGAGCGACCCGTCGACCACTCCGGCGATCGCGTCGGCGGCGGCCACCTTCATCCCGTCGGTGATCCGGGTGGCCCGCGCGTCCAGCGCGCCCCGGAACACCCCGGGGAAGGCGAGCACGTTGTTGATCTGGTTGGGGTAGTCGCTACGCCCGGTGGCCACCACCGCCACGTGCCGGGCGGCCACCTCCGGGTCCACCTCGGGGGTGGGGTTGGCCAGCGCGAACACGATGCCGCCCGGGGCCATCCCGGCGACCGCCGCCTCGGGGATCCGCCCGCCGGAGACGCCGATCAGCACGTCCGCGCCGCGCAGCGCCTCGGTGACGTCACCGCGCCGGCCCTGCGCGTTGGTGGTCTCGGCGAGATACGCCTTGGTCTCGGTCAGGTCGTCGCGGTGCCGGCCGATGACGCCCCGGGAGTCGCAGACCACCACCTGTTCGGGGTCCACTCCCCCGGCGACGAGCATGTGGGTGACCGCGACCCCGGCCGCGCCGGCCCCGCTGACCGTCACCCGCAGGTCGCCGAGCTTGCGGTGCAGCAGGCTGGCCGCGTTGCGCAACGCGGCCAGCACCACGATCGCGGTGCCGTGCTGGTCGTCGTGGAAGACCGGGATGGGCAGCGCCTCGTCGAGCCGCCGTTCCACCTCGAAGCAGCGCGGGGCGCTGATGTCCTCCAGGTTGATCCCGCCGAACGAGGGGGCGAGGGCCCGGACCGTCGCCACGATCTCGTCGACGTCCTGGGTGTCCAGGCAGATCGGCACCGCGTCGACGCCGGCGAACTGCTTGAACAGCACCGCCTTGCCCTCCATCACCGGCAGCGCGGCGCGCGGGCCGATGTTGCCGAGGCCGAGCACGGCGGAGCCGTCGGTGACGACGGCGACGGTGTGCGACACCCAGGTGTAGTCGTCGACCAGGGCGGGGTCGGCGGCGATCGCCTCGCACACCCGGGCCACCCCCGGGGTGTACGCGAGCGAGAGGTCCTCGCGGCTGGTCAGCGGGACGGTCGAGGCGACGGCGAGCTTGCCGCCGAGGTGCAGTCGGAAGACGGGATCAGCGGGATCCACGGTGGACGCAGACATGGTGACTCCAGGATCTGTCGAGCAGACGGAGCGGCCGGCGCGAGGGCGCGAGGTGAGGCGGAGCGGCGACACGCGGTACGGGGGTCACCCGGGCACCTCCCGAGCATAGTCAGCCCACCGGCACCGGGTTGTGAGGAGGGTCATATCGGTGCGGGGGCCGGCCGGCCGGGGCGGGGCCAGTAGCGGAACACCACCCGGCCCAGCACGTCGGCCACCCCGTACGCCCGGGAGTCGTCGGTGACCAACGTGTTGTCACCGTGCAGCCACCACCCGCCGTCCTGCGGACGCACGGCGCGCTTGACCACCAACAGGTCCGGGCGGCTGCGGAACACGGCCACCACGACGTCGCCGGGGCGGACCGGCCGGCCGCCCCGGCGGACCAGCAGGGCGTCGCCGTGGCGCAGGGTGGGTGACATGGACGGCCCGGTCACGCCGACGGCGGTGAGCGGGGCACGCGACCGAAGGGTGGGACCGGAGCCGCCGACCGTCACAAGGTTTCCCCTCCGCCCCTGCCGGGGACGTCGTCAGGAGTAATGTCGGCTCGGATCATCGCAAACATCCCATGGAGGAACCTGATGCGACTTCCCCGCATCCTTTCGCCCCGTGTGACCGCCAGCGCACACTGTGACCTGCCGTGCGGCGTGTACGACCCGGCGCAGGCCCGGATCGAGGCCGAGTCGGTCAAAATGATCTGCGAGAAGTACCAGGCGAACACGGACCCCGAGTTCCGCACCCGGGCGATCCTGATCAAGGAGCAGCGCGCCGACCTGGTCAAGCACCACCTGTGGGTGCTCTGGACCGACTACTTCAAGCCGCCGCACTTCGAGAAGTACCCGCACCTGCACCAGCTGTTCAACGAGGCCACCAAGGCGGCCGGCGCGGCCGGCGCCAAGGGCGCGACCGACCCGGCCAAGGCCGACGAGCTGCTCCAGAAGATCGACGAGATCTCCAAGATCTTCTGGGAGACCAAGCAGGCGTGACCCTGCCCGCCACGGCACCGACGATCCGGCCGGCGCGTCCTGGGGACGTGCCGGCCATCGTCGCGATGGTGCACGAGTTGGCCGACTACGAGCAGGCCGCCGACCGCTGCGGGCTGACCCCGGCACAGCTCGACACCGCCCTGTTCGGGCCGGCCCCGGCGCTGTTCGGGCACGTCGCGGTGGGCGACGACGACCAGCCGGTCGGCTTCGCGCTGTGGTTCCTCAACTTCTCCACCTGGGCCGGCGTGCACGGCATCTACCTGGAGGACCTGTACGTCCGCCCCGCGTACCGGGGCACCGGCGCCGGCCGGGCGCTGCTCGCCACCCTCGCCGGGATCTGCGTGGAGCGCGGCTACCGGCGGTTGGAGTGGTGGATGCTCGACTGGAATCCGGCCGCCCGGTTCTACGCCTCGATCGGGGCCGAGCCGATGACCGAGTGGGTGCCCTACCGGCTCGACGGGGCGGCCCTGCGCGACCTCGCCGCCGAAGGGGTGACGTCGGCCACGCGCGTGTCCGCCCGGCCGGGTAGAGTCCCGGACCGGGGGGATGAGGCGTGACTCAACTGACCGGCCAGCCAGCGACCGACGACGACGTCGTGCACCTCACCGTGCCCGCCGACGGCGGCTACCTGGGCGTGCTGCGCACCGCCACGGCGGGGCTCGCGGCCCGCCTCCAGTTCGCGCTCGACGAGATCGAGGACCTGCGTATCGCGGTCGACGAGGCGTGCGCGATGCTGCTCGCCATCGCCACCCGCGACGCCGAGTTGGAGTGCCGGTTCTCGGTCACCGAGGACGCGCTGACCGTCGAGGTCACGGTGCCGACCGTGCGCGGCGCGGCCCTACCGGGAGAGTCCTCGTTCGCCTGGAAGGTGCTCACCGCGCTGACCACGGCGGCGGCGGCCGAGTCCACCCAGGGTCGGGCCACCATCTCGCTGCTGACCCGCCGCTCCGCCGGCTACTGACCGGGCCCGCCGGCGTCACCGCGCCCCGCGCGGCGTTGGGTCAGCCGAAGCCCAGGGCGCGGGTGGTGGGCGGGCTGACCAGCAGCGCGCAGACGCCCACCCCGAGCGCCATCAGGGGTACGCCGAGCCAGCCCAGCCCGCCGGAGATCATGAACCAGCCGACCGGCAGCAGCATCAGCTCCAGCACGATCGCCGGGGCACGGGCACCGGCCCGGCGGCGGGCCAGCGCCCCGCCCAACGCCCAGAGCGCGACCGCGCCCGCGATGGCGAACCCGGTCACGAAGAGTGCCGAGACCAGGTCGGTCGTGGTGGCGGTGAGGTCGGCCCAGACCAGCCAGCCGGCGAGCAGCGCCAGGGCGACGGCCTCGCCCCGCAGCAGGCGTACCGCCCAGCGCAGGGTGTCGGGAACCGGCGCGGAGTCGATCGTCACGCGGGCCACGATACCCCCGCCCCATCACGTAAAGTGCCGGCCATGCGGGCCGTCCTGGTGGTCAATCCGAAGGCCACCACCACCAGCGAACGCAGCCGGGACGTGCTGGTCCGGGCGCTGCGCAGCCAAGTAGACCTGTCGGTGCGGTACACCCGACGCCGGGGCCACGCCACCGACCTGGCCCGGGAGGCCGCCCAGGAGGGCGTCGACCTGGTGGTCACCCTGGGTGGCGACGGCACGGTCAACGAGGTGGTCAACGGTCTGATGACCGCCGATCCCCCGACGATCCGCACCGGTGGTTCCCCGGCGGAGCGGCTGCCGGCGCTGGCCACCGTGCCGGGCGGCTCGACGAACGTCTTCGCCCGGGCGCTCGGGCTGCCCCGGGAGTGGGCGGACGGCACCAGCATGATCCTGGAGGCGCTGCGGCTGGGCCGGTCCCGCACGATCGGGCTGGGCCGCGCCGACGACCGCTACTTCACCTTCTGCGCCGGCTTCGGGTTGGACGCGGCGGTGATCCACCGGGTGGAGCAGGCCCGGCGGCGGGGACGGGTCTCCTCACCGTCGCTCTACTTCCGTTCCACCCTGAGTCACTACTTCCTCGGCTCCGACCGGCGGCATCCGGCGATCAGCATGGAGCGGCCGGGCGAGCCGGCCGAGGGCGAGCTGGCGACGGTGATCATCCAGAACACCGCGCCGTGGACGTACCTCGGCGACCGGGAGGTCAACCCGAACCCGGAGGCGTCGTTCGATCTCGGGCTGGACGTGCTGGCGCTCCGTCAGCTCCGCGTCGCCAGCACCACACGGACGGTGACGCAGTTCCTCTCCCGACACCCCGATCCGCACGGCAAGCAGGTGCTCCGATTGCACGATCTGGAGGAGTTCACGCTGGTCTCGGCCCGCCCGCAGGCCTTCCAGCTGGACGGGGACTACCTCGGGGAGCGACACAAAGTCAGATTCACCTCCGTTTCCGGCGCACTGAGAGTAATCTGCTAGGTCTCGGGTAACGCCCTAGGTCGAGCGGTCGGGACACCGCGCGGCGCGGTGGCCGCCACACCGAGGAGGAGTGCCGGAAATGTCAGCAATGTCACGCGGACTGTACTATATTGATCCTCGACTGTGGTACGCCGGGTAACAGGGAAGCCTGGAAACCGGACAAAAGGGTCGTGAGCTTGCTCACCGAGCGGAGTTTTTCCGAGCGTCACCCCTTGACATCGCGTTCGTTCGTGAAAGTATTCACAAGCGAACTTGAGTTACCGGGACATTGCCTGGATATGCTCGGCCGGTTGAGCAGTTCCAGCAGGCCCAGGCGCTAAAAACGAGTCTGCTCACGCATTGCCGAATAGTCGTACGCGAACCGTGACGACCGGCATTGCGGACGGATATAAGAAAAGCACCAGCGTTAACTGCCATCCATCCAGAATGAGGAGTGTTGCCGCCATGGACTGGCGTCACAATGCCGTCTGCCGCGACGAGGACCCGGAGCTGTTCTTCCCGATCGGGACGTCCGGCCCTGCTGTCCTGCAGGTCGAGCAGGCCAAGGCCGTCTGCCGGCGCTGCTCCGTGACCGACCAGTGCCTCCAGTGGGCACTGGAGTCCGGTCAGGACGCCGGCGTCTGGGGCGGGATGAGCGAAGAGGAGCGCCGCGCGGTCAAGCGCCGTGGCGGTCTCCGGGTGCTGCGCGCTCACTCCGCCTGAAAAAACCGATCACACACGCTGTCCGCCCCGGCCGGGTCCGCCCGCCGGGGCGTTCTGCTGCCCGCACACCCGTGATCAGAATTCGTCAATGCATTGTCGCCAGACAATTACTGAGGGTAATGAAAGCGTGAGTGACTCCGGTCACCCGTCACCCGAGGTGTCGACCCGGCGCAGAACCAGGTCCACCAGATCCGGGGAGTCGTTCAACGGGGCGCTGACGGCCACCGCGCCGGCCCGCTCCGCCGCCGCCACCACCGAATCGTGGAACAGCCCCGGCGCGAGGAAGTACGCCACCACCGCCACCTGTCGCGCACCGGCCGCCCGCAGCCGGGTCACCGCCACGTCGGTAAAACCGCCCGGATCCGTAGATCCGGGCGGTGAACAGGCGTTACCGAGCGTCAGGAAGCGGCTGCCTCGGTGTAGTACGCCTCGACCTGTAGCT
>NZ_JACGMO010000167.1:0-13329 GCF_015354745.1 Micromonospora sp. S-DT3-3-22 | reverse complement strand
CGCAGCGCCCCACCGGCGAGCAGCGGCCCGAGCAGGGCGGCGGGGACGACCACCAGGGTCGCCTCCCGGGCGGCCAGGCCGGCGAGTTGCCGGCGGGCCGCGCCCCGGGCCCGCAGCAGGGCGGTCTGGGCGCGCCGGTCCTCGTGCAGCAGGGCGGCGATGAGCACCAGCGCGTACCCGCCGAGGACGACGATCAGCAGCAGCGGGGTGGCCAGGGCCGAGCGGCCGGCCAGGTCGGCCCGGCTGATCCGGTCGATGAGCCGGTCGAGGGTGGTCACCGCCTGGGCGGACGAGCCGAGTCCGGCCGTCTCGGGCACCCCGGTCGCGGCGGTGGCGACGGCCCGGCGCAGCGCCGGCAGCCGGTCCGCTCCGACGGCGGCCAGGTCGGGGGCGACCACCCAGGCGGCGGAGACCCCGCCGGGGAAGGTGGCCGCGAAGTCGGCCGGGTCGAGCACGAACGGCCCGTGCGCGGCGTCGCCGTCCGCGTCGGTGCCCAGTCCGGGGGCGAGCCGCCAGTACGGGTCGGCCGGGTCGCGGGGCCGCCAGGTGCCGGCGAGCACCACTTCGGTACGCCGGTCGGCGCTGCGGTCGCGCATCGGCACCCGGTCGCCGGTCCGCAGGCCCAGCGCGCCGGCGACCTTCTCGGGCAGGGTGGCCTGGAGCGGGCCGGCCCCGGCGGTCGGCCAGGTGCCGTCGACGAGGTCGGCGTGCCCGGCCAGGTCGTCCAGGGTGGCGAGGGTGGCGAAGACCGGTTCCTTTCCGGTACGGATGCCCGGGGCGAGGGTGCCGGTGAGTTCCCGTCCGGTGCCGTAGCGGGCGGCGGAGACCCGGATCGGGGTGCCCTTGAGGGCGGTGGCGAAGCCGTCCCGGACGGCCCGGTCGCGGGCGGCGTACTCGGTGCGGTCGCGGCCACCGGAGCCGCTGACCAGCAGGCTGCGTTCCTCGACGGGCGCGGCGGTGATCAGGGCCCGCTGCCCGGCGTCGACGGCCCGCCGGTTGTAGTCGGCCAGTCCGGTGACCAGCGCGATCGCGACCACTGCGGCGGCGACCGCCGCGAGCAGCAGTCCCCGCGCCTCGCGGGCCCGCCTCCACACCAGCTTCATCCGTTGCCTCCCCGGGGCCCGGGGTCGGGCCGACGGAGAGCAAGAGCGGTGACCCGGCGGGAAAGGTTCGCACCCGTTACATGATCGTTACCCTGGCCCGCCGGTTGGCCCTGCGGCGCGGATCTGGTGGGATCGGCGGCATGGAAACCGCGCTGATGCTGTCGACTCTCGCCCTCGTGCTGGCGCTGCTGGTGCAGTTCCCGCTGCGCAGTCGCCGCGACGACGTGTCGTTCCGGCTGGTGGAGGTCGAGCGCCGCCAGCGGCTGATCATGGAGCACCTCGGCGTCGTGGACCGGGGCCCGACCCTGCCCGGGGTGCGGGAACACCTGGCCCGGGGCGACAAGATCAGGGCGATCAAGGCGTACCGGGAGGCGACCGGCGTGGACCTGCGCACCGCCAAGGAGGCCGTCGAGGCGATCGCCGCCGGCCGCTGACCCCAAGATCGACTCAAGTAGGCCGATAGTGCGCGGTCACAGCGGCCACCCAACCCAAGATCGACTCAAGTGGGCCGATGTTGCGCGGTCACAGCGGCTTACATACCGCAACATCAGCGACATTGAGTCGATCACGTCGGCGATCGCAGCGCGCGCCGGCCCGGCGTCGATCATGGGGTCGGCGTCCAGGCCCGACCGGGCAGTCTTGCGGCCCGACCAGGGTCAGCCCGGGACCGGCGTCCGCCGGGCCGGCCGGTACATGGAGCAGACCAGCGGGCCACCCTCGATCGTGGTCCGCGCCGTGACCGCGAAGCCGAGCCGTTCGTAGAGGCGGACGTTGCGCTCGTCGGACGTTTCCAGCGCGATGCCGTCCGGGTCGCCGGACTCCTCGACGAGGGCCACCCCCGCGGCGGCGACGGCGGAGCCGAGACCGACACCGCGCCGGTCCGGGTGGACGCCCAACGTCGCGAGTTCCCACGCGCCGGGCGGCCGCGCCGGCAACTCGGCGGCCATGAGCGCCGCCAGCCGGTCACCGTGCAGGTCCGCGATCCGCGCCTGGAGGTCCTCCCCCGGCGCGGGCGCGTCGCCCGGCAGGAACGCGGCGACCGCCTGAGTGTCGTCAGCGACGAGGACGAGGCCGTGCTCGAGGGCGTGCCCCAGGTAGAGGGCCTGTAGCTCTTCGAGTCGACGCGGGTAGTCGTCGGCCGGGATCGACCACCGCGTCCACGGGTAGTCGTGGAAGGCGACGGCGAGCGTACGCGCGGCGCGGGGCAGGTCTTGGGCGGTGGCCCGGCGGATCTGGCTGGTCATCGGCCCGAGCCTAGTCAGTCCGTGGTCAACTCCGGCCGGTGCTCGCGGATCCACGCCTCGACGTCGGACTTCCGCCACACCTTGCCCATCGCCAGCACCGCCACGGGTTCCGGGAAGTTCCGCTGGTTGGCGATCACGGACGCGCGCTGCCGGGAGACGTTCCCGAGCATCGTCCTGATCTCCGACACGCCGACGAGGTCCACGGGTTGACAATGACAGCACTCATCGTTCTCGACGCCGACAACTACGGAGACTATTGACGTAGACAACGGACAGGGTCACGATGATGGCGTGACCGAGTCGAACGTTTCGCCTGTTCATGATCGGCAGCGGCGGCCCGTGGGTGGGCATCCGCCGATGCGTCCGCTGTGGCGCTGCCGGACGTGTGCCGCACCGTGGCCGTGCCAACCTGCCCGCCTGCTCCTGACCAGGGAGTACCGGCGGGACCGGGTGGCGCTGTCGATCTACATGTCCAGCCAGTTGTTCGAGGCCACCGCCGACCTGGTGCGGCTCAATCCGCACCCGGCCCCGTCCCCGGCGGAACTGTTCGACCGTTTCTTCGCCTGGACGGCCCGACCGGCCACCCGCGAGAACGCCTCCGCGCCGAGCGACGGGTGCCGGTCCGGGGACCTAACCCCGCAACCGCATGCGGACCGTCCGGCCGGCCGCCTGCCGGAAACTATCTGACGAGCAGGGTCAGCAGTCCGGTGAGGGCGACGAGGACCGCGGCCACCCCGGTGAGCACGGCCGGCAGGATCTTGAGGTATTCGAGGATCACGGAATGCCGGCCCGGCACCCCGCCGATCCGCTGCGTTCTTCTCGTCGTGGCCGCCATGGTGATTCCCCTGTCCGGTGCCCGCGTCCGGTCGGATGAATCGGAGCCGCTGACCGGCGAACCGGCTGTCGCCGCCGACCGGCAGCCGACCGGACACTCAGCATCGAGGGCATAAGCCCTGTTCACAGGAGTGCAGCCGACGTCCGCGCATCCTACCTTTCATATTCGACCGTAGGCGTGACGACCAGTCGAGCGCAATCATCAGTACCGGAAAGAGTGCGGAGGAAAGCCATTTTCACGCGTGGGAGTGGCATGCCGCGCAACTGATTTCGGATTACCGGCGGACACCCCGTACCCCCGACGCCGCCGGCATTCCGAATTCCGCCGGTGGCGTCGCCGGATTTCAGGCGGTGGCGTCGTCGGCCGGGCGCTTCGCCCGGCTCGGCTGCACCCGTTTCGGCTCGCCGGGCATCTTCGGATGGTCCGGTGGATAGGGCAGGTCACCCAGGCCCTGCCCGGCGTCCCGCTCGGCCCAGTCGAGCAGGGGCGTGATGTCGACGGGGTCGTCGTCGATGCCCGCGTGCGGGTCGCCCCGCTCGGCCAACCGGACCGGCACCGTCCGCAGGTCGAAATCGTCGGGATCGACGTCGGGCAACTCGTCCCAGGTGACCGGGGTGGAGACGGTGGCCCGCGCGTTGGCCCGCAGCGAGTACGCGCAGGCGATGGTGCGGTCCCGGGCCATCTGGTTGTAGTCGACGAAGACCCGCTGCCCGCGTTCCTCCTTCCACCAGGCGGTGGTGACCAGGTCGGGACGACGCCGTTCCAGCTCCCGGGCCAACGCGATGGTGGCCCGGCGCACCTCGGTGAACGTCCACCTCGGCGCGATGCGCAGGTAGACGTGCAGGCCCCGGCCGCCGGAGGTCTTCGGCCAGCCGGTCATGCCCAGCTCGGCGAGGATGCCCCGCAGCTCGGCGGCGGCCGTCGCCGCGTCGGCGAAGTCGGTGCCGGGCTGCGGATCGAGATCCACCCGCAGCTCGTCGGGGTGGTCGACGGCGGCGGCCCGGACCGGCCAGGGGTGGAACACCACCGTGCCCATCTGCGCGGCCCAGGCGACGTGGGCGAGGTCGGTGGGGCGCAACTCGTCGGCCCCCCGGCCGCTGGGGAAGGTGATGCCGACCGTCCGCACCCACGGCGGCACCCCCCGGGTGGGCACCCGCTTGGAGAAGAACGCCTCCCCCGTGATGCCGTCGGGGAAGCGTTGCAGGGTGGTCGGCCGGTCGGCCAGGGCGCGCATGATGCCGTCGCCCACCGCGACGTAGTAGTGGAAGACGTCGGCCTTGGTGAAGCCGCGCTCCGGGAAGATCACCCGGTCCGGGCTGCTCAGCCGGACGCTGCGCCCGGCCACCTCGACCTCGGTCGCCGTCGCCTTCCCGCTGCCCGCCATGGCGCGACCATATGCGATGCCCCCGACATCCGACGTACGGTTGACCGGTGAGTCTTGACGAGAACGAACTGCCCCGCACCGAGGACGAGTGGCGGGTCCGGTTGACCCCGGAGGAGTTCCGGGTGCTGCGCGAGGCCGGCACCGAGCGCCCCTTCACCGGCGAGTACGTCGACACGAAGACCCCCGGCGTCTACCACTGCCGGGCCTGCGGGCTCGAACTGTTCTCCAGCGACACCAAGTTCGACTCGCACTGCGGCTGGCCGAGCTTCGACGACGCCATCCCGGGCCGGGTGCGGGAGATCCAGGACCGCAGCCTCGGCATGGTGCGGACCGAGATCCGCTGCGCCCGCTGCGACAGTCACCTCGGGCACGTCTTCCACGGTGAGGGTTTCACCCCGAAGGACACCCGGCACTGCGTGAACTCGGTGTCGATCCGGCTGGAGCCGAAGCAGGGCTGAACCGACACCGGGCCGTAGCGGAACCGGACCCACCCCGGGCCGGCCGGGGCGGTCAGAGCAGCAGCAGGCTACCCTCGTCGTCCACCCGGTCGGCGCCGGAGTCGTCGAGCCAGACACCGCCGGTGGCGAGGTAGCGGAACCGGTGCTCGCCGGGGCCGAGCCGGACGGTCACCGTCCGCGTGCCGTCCCGGCGGGGCACCAGCTCGTGCCGGCCCGGCTGCCAGTCGTTGAAACAGCCGACGACGCTGACCGTGCCGGGTGGGGTGTCCCGGGGCAGGCAGAAGGTGACCCGGGTCTGGGTGCCGAAGAGTCTGCTGCGCTTGATCACGTGATCCTCCCGGGGTCGGGGCGTCCTACCGGGTCAAACGCCCGACACGCCGGGGCGAAACGCCGTCCGACCCGATCGATCCGGGGCATTTCGCCCTGCCCGGCCCCGCGAGGCCGCACCCTGGGGGCAGATGTCCGATTCGGGGGGTGTGACAGGTGGCTACCTGCGAGGTCTGCGGCAACGACTACTGGATGGCGTTCGAGGTGCGTACGGTCAGCGGTGACGTGCACACCTTCGACTCCTTCGAGTGCGCGGCGCACAAGCTCGCGCCGATCTGCGAGCACTGCCAGGTGAAGATCATCGGGCACGGGGTGGAGGTCGGCGGCCGGTTCTTCTGCTGTGCGCACTGCGCCCGCGCGGTGGAGGCCCTGGGCGCGGAGATCCGCGACGCGGTCGGCGCCCGCCCGGCCTGAGCCGGCCTGACCCGGCCGGCCCGGCCTGCCCCACCCTGCCCCACCCTGACCCGGCCGGCCTGACCCGGCCGGCCCCGACGTCACGGGGCGTGCCGGGCCGGCGGGCGGGGCCGCCTACCATCGCCTGATGGCACCGCAGACCGTCGACGTCCACGTCGCCAGCTTCACCGAGCTGGACGTACGCACCTTCCACGACCTGCTGCGGTTGCGCATCGACGTGTTCGTGGTGGAGCAGTGCTGCCCGTACCCGGAACTGGACGGGCGGGACGTCGAACCCGGCACCCGGCACCTCTGGCTGACCCACGACGGCGTCGTGCGGGCCTACCTGCGGCTGCTCGCCGACCCGGGCGGGGTGGTGCGGATCGGCCGGGTGGTGGTGGCCCCGGCGGCCCGGGGCGGCGGGCTCGCCGGTCGGCTGATGACCGAGGCGTTGCGACTGGTCGGCGACCGGCCGTGCGTGCTGGAGGCGCAGGCCCACCTGGCCGGCTTCTACGCCGGGCACGGCTTCACCGTGACCGGCCCGGAGTACGTCGAGGACGGCATCCCCCACCTGCCGATGCGCCGCAGCGGGGTGGACAACCCGAAACATTGACGGATACCGCTTTCCTATGCAAGCCTGCGGAGGCAGAGCCGTCGTGGGAGCCGCACAGCAGGCACGGGAGGGGCAACTCCCGGCCGTCCGGGCGTCGATCGATAGACCCCTTCACCTCGGAGGCTCCATGTCCACCGTCCTACGCAGACGACCCACCGCGCTCGCGGGGTCGCTGCTCACCATCGGCGCGATCATCGCGCTGCTGCTCACCACCGCCCTGGCCAACTCGGCGTCCGCGCACGGCGCGGTGGTGAACCCGGGGTTCCGCGCCTACAGCTGCTGGGAGCGCTGGGGTGCCGAGTTCCAGAACCCGAGAATGGCCACCGAGGACCCGATGTGCTGGCAGGCCTGGCAGGCCGACCCGCAGGCCATGTGGAACTGGAACGGCCTGTTCCGCGAGGGGGTCGCCGGTAACCACCAGGGCGCCATTCCGAACGGCCAGCTGTGCAGCGGCGGGCGCACCCAGAACGGCCGCTACAACGCCCTGGACACCGTCGGCGCGTGGAAGACCACGTCGGTGGCGAACAGCTTCCGGCTGAAGTTCTTCGACCAGGCCAGCCACGGGGCCGACTACATCCGGGTGTACGTCACCAAGCAGGGCTTCAACGCGCTGACCACACCACTGGGCTGGAGCAACCTGGAACTCGCCGGCCAGATCGGCAACACCCCGGCGTCCCAGTGGGACAAGGACACCGGCGGCGTGTCGATCCAGATCCCGGTGAACGCCCCGGGTCGTACCGGCCGGCACATCGTCTACACCGTGTGGCAGGCCAGCCACCTGGACCAGTCGTACTACCTGTGCAGTGACGTGGACTTCGGTGGCGGCACCAACCCGACCGCCCCGCCCACCACGGCCCCGCCGACCACGGCCCCGCCGACCACCCCGCCGCCCACCACCGCCCCGCCGACCACGGCCCCGCCCACCACGGCCCCGCCGACCACCCCGCCGGCGACCGGTGGCTGCACCGCCACCTACCGGGTGACCTCGACCTGGAGCGGCGGGTTCCAGGGTGAGGTGGACGTGACCGCCGGCTCCTCGGCGATCAAGGGCTGGACGGTGAACTGGACGTACTCCGGCGGCCAGCAGGTCAGCCAGGCGTGGAACGCCACGCTGACCAGCAGCGGGTCGACGGTGACCGCCCGCAACGTCAACTACAACGGCGCGTTGGCCGCCGGCGGGAAGACCACCTTCGGCTTCCTCGCCTCGGGCAGCGGCGCCAGCCCGACCCCGGTCTGCACCGCGACCCTCTGACCGGTCCGGACACCACCCGGAGGTAGTGGCCCCCCGTCACGGGAGGCCGCTACCTCCGTCGTCGGGGACGATCCGGCCCGCCGCCGAGGCGGCTGTCAGACCAGGCAGTTGACGATGTCGGCGACCGAGCGACGCCGGCCGGTGTAGAACGGGACCTCCTCGCGGACGTGCCGCCGGGCCCCGGAGGCCCGCAGGTCCCGCATCAGGTCCACGATCCGGTGCAGCTCGTCGGCCTCGAAGGCGAGCATCCACTCGTAGTCGCCGAGGGCGAACGAGGCGACCGTGTTGGCCCGGACGTCCGGGTAGCCGCGCGCCATCTTCCCGTGCTCGGCCAGCAGCTCCCGCCGCTCGGCGTCCGGCAGCAGGTACCACTCGTAGGACCGGACGAACGGGTAGACGCACAGGTAGGGCCGGGGCTCCTCGTCGGCGAGGAACGCCGGGATGTGGCTCTTGTTGAACTCCGCCGGCCGGTGCAGCGCCAGCTGCGACCACACCGGGGTCAACGCCCGCCCCAGGGTGGTCCGGCGCAACCGCAGGTAGGCGTCCTGGAGGGCGTCGCTGGACGACGAGTGCCACCAGATCATCACGTCCGCGTCGGCGCGCAGCCCGGCCACGTCGTACATGCCCCGGACCACGACGTCCTTGCCGGCCAGCTCCTCGAAGAGCGACTCCACCTCGCCGGTGACGTTCTCCCGCAGCGCCGGCAGCCCACCGGTGGCCCGGTACACCGACCACATGGTGTAGCGCACGGTGGCGTTGAGTTCCCTGATCCGGGCCGCGTTGGACTGCTCGGTGCTCTGCTCGGTCATGGACCCGATCCTCCCAGTGCTTCGATGATCTCCTCGGCCGCGCTCTCGCCGGAGCGGACGCAGACCGGGATGCCGACCCCGTCGAAACCCGCGCCGGCCACCGCCAGGGTGGGGTGCGACGCGCGCAGCGCCGCCCGGACGGCGGCCACCCGCCCGGTGTGGCCGGGGGCGTACTGGGGCAGCGCGCCGCCCCAGCGCTGCACGTGACCGGCGACCGGGGTGGGCAGTGCCACCCCGAGCACCCGGGTCAGCTCCCGGTGCACGGTGGCGAGCAGGTCGTCGTCGGTGAGCTGGAGCGAGGTCTCCTCGCCGTACCGGCCGACGGAGGCGCGGACCAGGGCCAGCCCGTCCGGCGCGGCCAGGTGGCCCCACTTGGTGGTGAAGAACGTCGACGCCTTGATCAGCAGCCCCTCGGTGGCCGGCACGAGGAAACCGGAGAGCCGGGGCAGGGCCGGCGCGGGCAGCGCCAGGGTGACCAGCGCGACGCTGGCGTAGTCCAGCCCGCCGACGGTGGCCGCCGGCCCGGCGGCGAACCCGGCGAGCAGCCGGGCCGTGGGCCGGGCCGGCACGGTGAGCAGCACCGCGTCCGCCCCGACCGACTCCGGGTCGCGGGTCGGGCCGACGGTCAGCCGCCAGCCGTCCCCGACGGGGGTCAGCTCGCGGACCGCCGCGTTGCGGCGGATCGTCGCGCCGCTGGCCGTGGCCGCCGCCTCGACCAGGGTGCTCAGCCCACCGGCGAGGGTGCCGAAGACCGGTGCGCCGGGGGCGCGGGGCGCGGCGGCCTGGGCGGCCCGGACCGCGCCGACCAGGGTGTGTTCCACCCGGGCCGCGCGGGCCAGCGCCGGCATGGTGGTGACCAGGGACAGGTCGTCGGCCCGGCCGGCGTAGACGCCGCCGAGCATCGGGTCGACCAGCCGCTGCACCACCTGCTCGCCGAACCGGGCCCGGACCAGCGCGCCGACCGAGACGTCCTGGTCGGCGTCGAGCAGCGGCCGGCCGCCGTCGCGGTCGGCGTCCGCCGTGGGCTCGGCGACCGTCGCCACCGCCGCCAGGTCCCCGGGTACGCCGACCAGGGTGCCGCCCGGGACCGGGCGCAGCCCGCCGTCGACGACGAGCGCGGCCTGCCCGACGGTGGGGTGCACGATCCGCCCGGCCAGGCCGAGCCGGCGGGCCAGGGTCACCGCGGCGGACTCGCCCCCGGCCGGGTCCCGCATCAGGAACGACTCCGCGCCGAACTCCACCGGCCGGCCGGCCAGCTCACCGGTGCGCAGCTTGCCACCGAGCGCGCCGGACTGCTCGTACACGGTGATCTCGGTGTCGGCGGGGGCGTGGTCGCGCAGCCGGAGCGCGGCGGCCAGGCCGGTGATCCCGCCACCGACCACCGCCACCCGCCACGGCCGCGCCCGCACCGCTCAGCCCTGCTCGTCCCGGCGCGCGGACACCTCGTGCACCAGCGCGACCACCCGGGTCAGCACCTCGGGGTCGGTCTCCGGCAGCACGCCGTGACCGAGGTTGAACACGTGTCCGGGGGCAGCGCGGCCCTGCTCGACGATCCGTCGCACCTCGGCCTCGATCACCGGCCAGGGGGCGAACAGCACGGTCGGGTCGAGGTTGCCCTGCACCGCCCGGTCCGGCCCGATCCGGCGGGTCGCCACGTCCAGCGGGGTACGCCAGTCGACGCCGACCACGTCGGCCCCGGCCTCCCCCATCGCGCCGAGCAGTTCGGCGGTGCCCACCCCGAAGTGGATCCGGGGCACCCCGGCGTCGGCCAGGCCGGACAGCACGGCGGTGGAGTGCGGCAGGACGAAGCGGCGGTAGTCGGCCTCCGACAGGGCCCCGGCCCAGGAGTCGAAGAGCTGCACGGCGGAGACCCCGGCGTCGACCTGCACCCGCAGGAACGCCAGGGTGACCTCGGCGAGCCGGGCGCAGAGCGCGTGCCACAGCTCGGGCTGGCCGTACATCATCGCCTTGGTCCTGGCGTGGGTACGCGACGGTCCGCCCTCGACCAGGTAGCTGGCCAGGGTGAACGGCGCGCCCGCGAAGCCGATCAGCGGGGTGTCGCCCAGCTCGGCGACGAGCAGCCGGACGGCTTCGTCCACGTAGGACACGTCGGCCCGGTCGATGCGGCGGACCCGCTCGACGTCGGCGACGGTGCGCACCGGCTCGGCCACCACCGGCCCGGTGCCGGCGACGATGTCCAGGTCGACACCGGCCGCGGCGACCGGGACCACGATGTCGCTGAACAGGATCGCCGCGTCGACGCCGTGCCGGCGGACCGGCTGGAGGGTGATCTCGGCGACCAGGTCCGGCCGGCGGCAGGAGTCCAGCATCCCCACGTTGGCCCGGATCTCCCGGTATTCCGGCAGGGACCGGCCGGCCTGGCGCATGAACCAGACCGGGGTGTGCGGGACGGACTCCCGGCGGCAGGCCCGGACGAAGGGCGAGTCGGCCGGCCCGCTGCGGCGGGATTCTCCGTCTCGGGCGGCGGTGCCCGTGGTGTCGGTGGTCATCGCGGCAATCGTGCCACGCACCCGCGCGGGCCCGACGGGCAGCGCCGCCATTTGTGACCCGCGCCCCGGCCGGGCCGGCCGGCGGTGGCCCGGGTGCCCGGCCGGCCCCGGTCGACGGTGCCGCGCGGACCTCTGCCCGCCCCGGTCGGTGGTGCCGCGTGGACCCGGGACGCCCCGGTCGGCGGCGGGACACCGCCGGGGCGGCGCTTCGGCGTGCCGTCCCGGCGGGCGACGGCGGGTCGGCATAGGCTGCCGGTCATGGCCCCCCCGATCGCGCTCCCGGAGACGTTCGCCCGCGCGGTCGCCGGCCTGCGGTCGGTCACCCCCCGGGCGGAGATCGTCCTGGAGGAGGTCGGCGCGCCCCAGCGGCTCGCCCCGTACGCGTTCGCCCTCTCCGCCACCGTGCTGCGCGACGACGACGAGGTGGCCGACGGCCGGCTGATCCTGCTGCACGACCCGGCCGGGCACGACGCCTGGCAGGGCACCCTGCGGCTGGTCACCTACGTGACCGCCGACCTGGAGGTCGACCTGGCCGCCGATCCGCTGCTGCCGGGGGTGGGCTGGACCTGGCTCACCGACGCGCTGGAGGCGCACGAGGCCGACTACCGGGCGGCGGGTGGCACGGTCACCCAGACCGTGTCGACCCGGTTCGGCGACCTGGCCGGCCCGCCCGCCGCCGGGGACGTCGAGATCCGGGCGTCCTGGACGCCGCTCGGCGAGGACCTGGGCGCGCACCTGTCGGCCTGGTGTGCGCTGCTCGCCTCCACCGCGGGGCTGCCGCCGCCGGGCGTCACCGCGCTCACCGACCGCCGCCCGGCCGGCGCGGCCTGACCGCCGGCCGCCCTCCCGGTAGCGACGCGACACGCCCGGAACACAAGCGGATGTCCCGGCTGCCCTGAGGACGTCCCGCCGGACGTCGAATGTCCCGCGGTCGAGGTGGCTGTCCTCATCGCCCGGACCTCTGCCGGACACCGGGACGACACACACCGGACCGGCTGCGCACACCATCTCGCCCGGCGCACTAGGGTTGTCAGGTGACCGACGAACCACCCCTGCGCCGTCGGGCCGCCGAAAGCCGTACGGCAGACGTTCCGCCCCCGGCCGTCGACCAGCCGGCGGACGCGGGCGTCGAGCAGCCCTCCGGCGGGCCCGTACCGCTGACCGCGCCCCGCGACGGCACCCCCCAGCCGGTGGCCACCCCCGCCGAGCTGGACGAGGTCGTGGCCCGCTTCGCGGCGGGCACCGGCCCGGTGGCCCTGGACGCCGAGCGGGCCTCCGGGTACCGCTACAGCCAGCGGGCCTACCTGGTGCAGCTGCGCCGGGAGGGGGCCGGCACCACGCTGATCGACCCGCTGCCGCTGCCCGACCTGACCGCCCTCGACGAGGCGATCGGCGACGCCGAGTGGGTGCTGCACGCCGCCAGCCAGGACCTGGCCTGCCTGGCCGAGGTGGGGTTGCGTCCGCGCCGGTTGTTCGACACCGAGCTGGCCGCCCGGCTGGCCGGCTTCGAGCGGGTCGGCCTGGCCGCGCTGACCGAGCAGTTGCTCGGCTACACCCTGGAGAAGCACCACTCGGCGGCCGACTGGTCCAGCCGGCCGCTGCCCGAGTCCTGGCTGACCTACGCGGCGCTGGACGTGGAGATGCTCGTCGACCTGCGCGACGCGCTGGACGCGGAGCTTCAGGCGCAGGGCAAGTCGCCGTGGGCGGCGGAGGAGTTCGCCGCGCTGATCACCTGGGCCACCCGGCCGCCCCGGGTGCGGGCGGAGCCGTGGCGGCGGACCTCCGGCATCCACCGGGTCCGGGGGGCGCGGGCGCAGGCCCGGGTCCGGGCCCTGTGGTACGCCCGGGACCAGATCGCCGTCCGCCGGGACGCCGCTCCCGGCCGGGTGCTGCCCGACTCGGCGATCATCGCCGCCGCCGAGCTGGACCCGAAGGACGAGAAGACCCTGCTGACCCTGCCCGGGTTCGGCGGCCGGTCGGTACGCCGGCTGGCCCGCTCCTGGCTGACGGCGCTCGACGAGGCCCGCCAGTTGGCCGACGACGCGTTGCCGGTCACCCCGACGGTGGAGGGGCCACCCCCGCCGCACCGGTGGGCGGAGCGCGACCCGGTGGCCGCCGGGCGGCTGGCCCGCTGCCGGGAGGTGGTGGTCCGCGTCGCCGGTGAGCACCGGCTCCCGCCGGAGAACCTGATCACCCCGGACTCGGTCCGTCGGCTGGCCTGGCAGCCGCCCGACGAGATCACCGTGGACACCGTCACGGAGGTGCTGCGCGGCTACGGCGCGCGCCAGTGGCAGCTCTCCCTCCTGCTGCCCGCGCTCGCCGAGGCGCTGCTGCCCGCGCCCCGGGCCTGAGCCGCCGCCGCGCTCCCGCTTGCGGCCCGGGCTGTGCCGCCACCCGGCGC
>NZ_JACGMO010000166.1:0-13690 GCF_015354745.1 Micromonospora sp. S-DT3-3-22 | reverse complement strand
CGGCGTCACCGGCCCGGGTAGGCCGGTGTGCCAGCGGCGCGCCGTCGGCGTTGAGGTGGTGCGGGGCGGCGTAGGTGACGGTGGTGTGCACGATGTCGCCCGGCCGGACGGTGCCGGCCGCGCCCGGCTCACCGGGCGCGCCGGTGGCGAAGTGCACCAGGCGGCCGTCGCGGGCCCGACCGGAGAGCCGGCCGGTGCGGTCGTCCTTGCGGCCCTCACCGACGGCCACCAGCACCTCGACGGTCTCGCCGACCAGCCTGCGGTTCTCCGCCCAGGTGATCTCCTCGACGCAGGCGATCAGCCGCTCGTAGCGTTCCTGCACGACCTGCTTGGGCAGTTGGCCGTCCATGGTCGCGGCCGGGGTGCCGGGGCGCTTCGAGTACTGGAAGGTGAACGCCGACGAGAAGCGGGCCGCGCGGACCACGTCGAGGGTCTGCTCGAAGTCCGCCTCCGTCTCGCCGGGGAAGCCGACGATGATGTCGGTGGTGATCGCCGCGTCGGGCATCGCCGCACGGACCTTCTCGATGATGCCGAGGTACTTCTCCGACCGGTACGAGCGGCGCATCGCCTTCAGCACGTCGTCCGAGCCGGACTGCAGCGGCATGTGCAGCGAGTGGCAGACGTTCGGGGTCTCGGCCATCGCGGCGATCACGTCGTCGGTGAAGTCCTTCGGGTGCGGGCTGGTGAACCGGACCCGCTCCAACCCGTCGATCTCACCTGTCGCGCGCAGCAGCTTGCCGAAGGCGTACCGGTCGCCGAACTCGACGCCGTAGGAGTTGACGTTCTGCCCGAGCAGGGTCACCTCCAGCACCCCCTCGGCGACCAGGGCGCGCACCTCGGCGAGAACGTCACCGGGGCGGCGGTCCTTCTCCTTGCCGCGCAGGGCGGGCACGATGCAGAACGTGCAGGTGTTGTTGCAGCCCACCGAGATCGACACCCAGCCGGCGTACGTCGACTCGCGCCGGGTCGGCAGGGTGGACGGGAAGACGTCGAGGGATTCGAGGATCTCCACCTCGGCGGCGGTGTTGTGCCGGGCCCGTTCCAGCAGCACCGGCAGCGAGCCGATGTTGTGCGTGCCGAACACCACGTCCACCCAGGGGGCCTTGCGGACGATGTCGCCGCGGTCCTTCTGGGCCAGGCAGCCGCCGACGGCGATCTGCATCCCCGGGTGCCTGTCCTTCACGGGGCGCAGGTGACCGAGGTTGCCGTAGAGCCGGTTGTCGGCGTTCTCCCGGACGGCGCAGGTGTTGAACACCACCACGTCCGGGTTGTCGTCGGCGTCGGCGACCCGCACGTAACCGGCCTGTTCGAGCAGGCCGGAGATGCGCTCGGAGTCGTGCACGTTCATCTGGCAGCCGTACGTGCGCACCTGGTAGGTGCGCGGGCTGCCCGCGGCTGCGGTAGTCATGACGTGCACAGCGTATCCGGGCCGACCGACCCGGGCCGACCGGGAAGACCCCGACGAGGAGGAACCATGTGCCGGAGCATCAAGACCCTGCGCGAGCCGTACGCCCCGACGGTCACGCCGGCCGACATCGAGGCGGCGGCGTTGCAGTACGTCCGGAAGGTGTCCGGTTTCCGGGCCCCGGCGGCGCACAATGCGGCGGCGTTCGAGGCGGCGGTGCAGGCGGTGACCGCCGCCACCGCGACCCTGCTGGACCAGTTGCAGGTCCGGGGCGCCCGCCCGACCGCCCCCTGACCCCGGCGCACCGGCCCGGACCGGACCGCAGCGAGGGGCCCGGGTCGGGCGGGGCGGTCAGGCGGCGGCGAGGGCCGGGTTGACCGAGTCCGGTGCCCAGCGCGACCGGCAGCACCGCGACCAGCCCCGGCAGCCCGGGTGCGCCAGGGTGCAGAGCCGGCGGGCGGAGAGCACCTCGCCGTCGTCGGTCTCGGTGACCTCGAAGTGCACCGGGCGGATCGTGCCACCCGGGGCGACCAGCAGGTGCCGGCCGGCGTCGAGGGTGTCGTCGGCCAGCAGGCAGTCCCGGTCGAGCAGCCGGGCCAGCGCGGCGACCGCGCTCAACTCGTGCAACGACTCGGGTACGCCGTAGCAGTCGACGATCGTCCCGAACTCCCCCGGGGCCTCCCAGACGTCGCAGATCACCGCGTACGTGGGCAGCCGGGCCGGGTCCGCCACGGCCAGGGGCATCACCACCCGGCCGAGCGCCTCGGCCAGCGCCGGGTACACCTCCACGGGTGCGGCCCGGTCGATTCTCCAGTTCCACAGCTCGGTCATGCCGCCTCCTCGCTGCGTTCGTCCCACCGGCCTCCGGATCGGGCCTTACTGACGATGGTGGGGGGCATTTGACCTCAGCCGGGGGCAAGTTACCGGTCTGTGACCATTCCGGGCAAAATTTCCTGACGCTCCGCTGCGCCGAGTAGCGGGAAAATGACAGTTTATCGGGTACGGTGCCCCGGCCGGGCCGGGCTGCCCAGCCCTGTCGGCGCGTCGCCGCCGCGCGGCGGGCGGGTCAGCGGACGACGACCATCGACCCACCCCGGGGCAGCAGCTCGCCGATCACCGTCGCCCCGGGCACCTCGCCGGCCAGCAGCAGCCCGCCGGAGGTCTGCGCGTCGGCCAGCAGCAGCCGGTCGGCCTCACCGGTCGACCCGAACCCGGTCCACGGGCCCACCCAGTCCAGGTTGCGCCGGGTGCCGCCACTGACGTGCCCGTCGCGCACCGCCTCCCGGGCACCGGGCAGGTAGGGCACCCGGGCGGCGTCGATCGCCACCGTCAGGCCACTGGCGCGGGCCAGCTTCGAGGCGTGCCCGAGCAGCCCGAAACCGGTCACGTCGGTGCCGCAGCGGATGCCGGCCGCGACGGCGGCGCGGGCCGCGTCCCGGTTGAGCGTGGTCATCGACGCCACCGCCTCGGCGGAGACCTCGCCGGTGGCCTTGTGCCTGGTGTTCAGCACCCCGACGCCGAGCGGCTTGGTCAGCGACAGCGGCAGCCCGGCCCGGCCGGCGTCCAGGGTGATCAGCTCGTCGGGGCGGACCAGCCCGGTCACGGCCAGCCCGTACTTGGGGCCGTCGTCGTCGACGCTGTGCCCGCCGGCCAGATGGCAGCCGGCTTCCCGGGCCACGTCCTGCCCGCCGCGCAGCACCTCCCGGGCCAGTTCCAGCGGGAGGGTGTCCCGGGGCCAGCAGAGCAGGTTGATGGCGACCAGCGGGGTGCCGCCCATGGCGTACACGTCGGACAGGGCGTTCGCGGCGGCGATCCGCCCCCAGTCGTAGGCGTCGTCGACGACCGGGGTGAAGAAGTCGGCGGTGGTGACCAGGCCGGTCCGCCCGTCCAGCCGGACCACCGCGGCGTCGTCGCCGTGGTCCAGGCCGACCAGCAGCTCGGCGGTGCCGGTGGCCGGCCCCAGCCCGGCGACCATCGCCTCCAGCTCCCCCGGTGGGATCTTGCAGGCGCAGCCGCCACCACGCGCGTACTCGGTCAGGCGGACCCGGTCGGTCATCCCCCCATGATCTCCGTCACCCCGCCGCGCCGCCACCTGACGGCCCGTCGGGGTGACGGAATTCGGACGTCGGCGCACACCCGACACCGGTGTTACCTCTCCGTGACCCGTTGAGTTGCGATCCGCCACGTCGCCCCGCCTACAGTGGCCCAACCGGGGGTCGACCGACCCCGCTTTCCGGTACGACGACAGGGACGGTGGACGACGTGGCGACCGGCGAACCGCTGATCGTGCTGGACAAGGTCAACAAGTGGTTCGGCCCCCTGCACGTGCTCGACGACGTGTCACTCTCGGTGGGCAAGGGCGAGGTCGTGGTGGTGATCGGGCCGTCCGGGTCGGGCAAGTCGACGCTCTGCCGGACGATCAACCGGCTGGAGCCGATCAACGACGGGACGATCACCTTCGACGGCCGGCCGCTGCCGGCCGAGGGCAAGGCGTTGGCGAAGCTGCGCAGCGAGGTCGGCATGGTCTTCCAGTCGTTCAACCTCTTCGCCCACAAGACCATCCTGGAGAACGTCACCCTCGGGCCGGTCAAGGTCCGCAAGGAGAAGCCGGCCGCCGCCCGCGAGCGCGGCCTGGCCCTGCTCGACCGGGTCGGCATCGCCAACCAGGCCGACAAGTACCCGGCCCAGCTCTCCGGCGGCCAGCAGCAGCGGGCAGCGATCGCCCGCGCGCTGGCCATGCAGCCCAAGGCGATGCTCTTCGACGAGCCGACCAGCGCGCTGGACCCGGAGATGGTCGGCGAGGTGCTCGACGTGATGACCTCGCTGGCGAGTGAGGGCATGACCATGGTGGTGGTGACGCACGAGATGGGCTTCGCCCGGCACGCCGCCAACCGGGTGATCTTCATGGCCGACGGGCAGCTCGTCGAGGACGCCCCGCCGACGGAGTTCTTCGCCAACCCGCGCAGCGAGCGGGCCCGGGACTTCCTCTCCAAGATCCTCACGCACTAGGCGTCCGTAGTGGAGCGCGCCGGTCACCGGTGCATTCCGACGAAGAAGGAGATCAGTATGCGTATGAAGCGCGTGGCGGCAGTCGCCGCGGCGGCCACTCTGGCGCTCGGCCTGGCCGCGTGCGGTGGCGACAGCGACGGCGAGTCCGGCGGTTCGGGCAGCAAGGGCCTCATCGGCAAGGCGCAGAACCAGAAGAAGCTGGTGATCGGCGTCAAGGCGGACCAGCCCGGCCTGGGCCTGCAGACCGGCAGCACGTACGAGGGCTTCGACGTCGAGATCGCCAAGATCATCGCGAAGGGCCTGGGCGTCGAGGCCGGCAGCATCGAGTGGAAGACCACCGTTTCCAACAACCGCGAACCCTTCATCCAGCAGGGCACCGTCGATCTGGTCGTGGCGACGTACACGATCAACGACGAGCGCAAGCAGAAGATCAACTTTGCCGGGCCGTACTTCATCGCCGGGCAGGACCTGCTGGTCAAGGCGGACTCCACGCTCGCCGGGCCGGAGGGACTGGACGGCAAGACCGTCTGCTCGGTGACCGGGTCGACGCCGGCCAAGCGGATCCAGACCGAGCACCCGAAGGCCAAGCTCCAGCAGTTCGACTCGTACTCGAAGTGCCTGCCGCTGCTGGAGAACGGCCAGGTGGATGCGGTGACCACCGACGACATCATCCTGGCCGGCTACGCCGCGCAGGAGCAGTACGCCGGCAAGTTCAAGGTGGTCGGCAAGCCCTTCTCCAGCGAGCCCTACGGAATCGGCCTGAAGAAGGACGACAAGGACGGCTGCGAGAAGGTCAACGAGATCCTCAAGGCCGCCGCCTCGGACGGCTCGTACAAGGCCGCCTGGGACTCGACGCTGGGCAAGAGCGGCAAGGCCGCGCCCGAGCTGGACACCACCAAGCTGACCAACTGCGGCAGCGTCTGACAGAGTTCGGGGCCGGCACCACGAGGGTGCCGGCCCCGAACCGTCACGACGCGGACGACCTGCCCCGGGAGTCGACGAATGCACGTATTCGCTGATCAGACCAACCTCGACGCGTACGTGTCGGGCTTCCTGTGGATCCTCAAGCTGACCGGCGCGTCGGCGTTCTTCGCACTGGTGCTGGGCGTGCTGATCGCCGCGTTCCGGGTCTCACCCGTGCCGGTGCTGCGCGGCCTGGGCGCCGCCTGGGTCAACATCTTTCGCAATACCCCGCTGACACTAGTCATCTTTTTCTGCTACTTCGGCCTCTTCTCCACGCTCGGGCTCAGTCTCTCCGACGACCTGAACCTGAACAACTACTGGCTGGGGGTCGTTGGCCTGTCGGTCTATACGGCCGCGTTCGTCTGCGAGGCGGTGCGCTCCGGGATCAACACCGTCCCCGCCGGCCAAGCAGAGGCGGCCCGGGCCGTCGGGCTGACGTTCTTCCAGACACTGCGGATCGTGATCCTGCCCCAGGCCGGGCGGGCGGTGGTGGCGCCACTGGGCAGCGTACTCATCGCGCTGTGCAAGAACGCGACGATCGTCGGCACCATCGGCCTCATCGAGGCGTCGAGCGTGATGAAGGACCTGATCAACAGCAACGGCGACGCGGTCATCCCGATCTTCCTGGTGTTCGCCGGCACCTTCGCCGCGCTCCTGATCCCCACCGGCTACTTCTTCGGCTGGCTGGCCAACCGACTGGCGGTGAAGCGCTGATGAGCAGCACGGTTTTGTACGACCACCCGGGACCGCGGGCCCGTGCCCGCAACGCGGTGCTGAGCGTGGTCTTCGGCGCAGGCCTCGTCGTCCTGCTCTGGTGGATCTATCGCCAGTTTGACGAGGCCGGTCAGTGGGAAGGTCGGCTATGGCAGCCGTTTACCGAGCCGGATACCTGGACCCAGTTCATCATCCCCGGCCTGCGGCAGACCCTCCTCGCCGCAGCCACCGGGATGCTCCTGTCGCTCGCCTTCGGCATCATTTTCGCGGTCGGGCGTCTCTCCGAGCGCTGGTGGATCCGAGTGCTGTCCGGCATCGTGGTGGAGTTCTTCCGGGCCGTGCCGCTGCTGCTGCTGATCTTCTTCATCTTCTACGGCGTGCCTTTCCTCATCCAGGGACCCGTCTCGGCGTTCTGGTCTGTGGTCGTCGGCCTAACTCTCTACAACGGATCGGTGCTCGCCGAGGCGTTCCGCGCCGGCATCAGGTCGATCCCCACTGGCCAGTCCGAGGCTGCCTACGCCGTGGGCATGCGCAAGAGCCAGGTCATGCAGCTCATCCTGGTGCCGCAGGCCGCCCGCGCAATGCTGCCGGTGATCGTCAGCCAGTTGGTCGTGCTGCTCAAAGACACCGCGCTTGGCTACATCGTGGCCTTCCCCGAACTACTCCAGCGCGGGGTCAACGATCTCTCGGCCAACTACGGCAACGTGGTCGCGGCGGCGATCGTCGTTGCCGCGATCTACATCGTGATCAACTCTTTGATAACCATGCTGGCGGGCTGGCTCGACCGACGCGGCAGCCGTCGGGCGTATCGGGCCTCGAAGCAGAACGTCCGGGATTCGACGCCCGTCGGCGGGGACACCGTCGGCGAGCCACAGGGCTGACCACGACGCGGTGGGCCTGCACGACGAGTCGGGGTGCGGGGAATACTCATTCCCCGCACCCCGGCTCCGCACCAATGACCCACGGATGCAGCCCGCCAGCGGACTTTAAGTATGTCCGCCTGGCCTACTCATTCACGCCCTCGGCGCGATCCCGCTCCTGTCCGATCCTCCACGGTCCGACCGAGCCAACGTCGTTGTTGCCCTGGGTGTCCGGACCTGCCGGACGATCTTTTCCCAATTGTCAGAGCGACGGACTGTCAGGCCGCGCCAGCATCAGGGACTACCCGCCAGAGCAAATTCGAGAAAAGGCTAATACAACCGTTCGACGTTCAAGGCAAGACGTCTGGGCCGATCAGCGGTACTCAATCCATTTATCCACCCACCACGAACCCTCGGCGCAGATTGCCTTGGAAATACTGGGCGCGTAGACCCAGCCGCCGTAGCGGCTGTAGCGGCTCCCGTTGTTCTCCTCGCACCTAATGGCCACCCGGTACTGGCCGATGATGGTGCCCTGAGCGCACTGACCCCACACTTCCCGGTCGTTCGTTTGTGGGGTCGTCCAGCATTCCGGAGCCGCAGTCGCCGGCGTGGCGGTGGCAACTCCCACCACTCCGGTTGCTGCAAGACTCAGCACAGAAAAGGCAGCCGCAGTTAAATTCTTCCCTCTAGAAGACAAGCTCGCTCCCACTCATGACTTCACGACAGGGTAGACGTTCCGCGCGGTTCGCAGATTCGCAGTCGAACCTACTCATTCCTTTGATCTTGCCGGCTCCGAACAGTCTACGAATCACATATGTTGATGTCAACGAGTTGCTATTGGCTTACACAAAGTAGTCATTGCGATGCCGGCAGCGGACCGAGGACGAGCGTCGAGCTGACGCGGATCCGGCTGCGGCGGGAGAACTCAGATCCACTGGTCAGCGGGCGATCTCGGTGACCCGGGACTCGCGGACCACGGTCACCCGGATCTGCCCCGGGTAGGTCAGCTCCTCCTCGATCTGCTTGGCCACGTCCCGGGCCAGCACCGCCGCGCCGATGTCGTCGACGTCGTCCGGCTTGACCATCACCCGGATCTCCCGGCCCGCCTGCATCGCGAAGACCTTCTCCACGCCGAGCTTGCCGGCCGCGATCTCCTCGATCCGCTCCAGCCGCTTGACGTACGCCTCCAGGCTCTCCCGCCGGGCCCCCGGCCGCCCGCCCGAGCAGGCATCGGAAGCCTGGGTGAGGACCGCCTCGATGGTCTGCGGCGGCACCTCGTTGTGGTGCGCCTCGATGGCGTGCACCACGTCCTCGCTCTCGCCGTACTTGCGGGCCAGGTCGGCGCCGATGATGGCGTGGCTGCCCTCCACCTCGTGGGTGAGCGCCTTGCCGATGTCGTGCAGGAACGCCGACCGCTTGATCGTCGGCACGTCCAACCGCAGCTCGGCGGCCATGATCCCGGCGATGTGCGCGGTCTCCACCAGGTGCTTGAGCACGTTCTGCCCGTACGACGTGCGGTAGCGCAGCCGGCCGAGCAGGGTGACCAGCTCGGGGTGGATCTCGGTGATGCCCACCTCGACCAGGGCGTCCTCGGCGGCCCGGTGGCACAGCTCCTCCACCTCCTGCCGGGCCAGGTCGTGCACCTCCTCGATCCGGTGCGGGTGGATCCGCCCGTCGAGGACCAGCTTCTCCAGGGTGAGCCGGCCGACCTCCCGGCGCACCGGGTCGAAGCAGGACAGCAGCACCGCCTCCGGGGTGTCGTCGATGATCAGGTTGACCCCGGTCACCGACTCGAAGGCGCGGATGTTGCGCCCCTCCCGGCCGATGATCCGCCCCTTCATCTCGTCCCCCGGCAGGTGCAGCACGCTGACCACGCTCTCCGCGGTCTGCTCGCTGGCCACCCGCTGGATGGCGTCCACCACGATGTGCCGGGCACGCTGCTCGGCGGTGGTGCGGGCGTCGGACTCGATGTCCCGCACCAGCAGCGCCGCCTCCCGCTTCGCCTGCGTCTCGATCGCCTCGATCAGCTCCGTCCGGGCCGACTCGGCGGTGAGCCCGGCGACACGTTCCAACTCCCGCCGACGCTGCTCCTCGGCCACCGTCAGGGCGGCCTCCCGGGCGGTGACCGCCGCCTCCCGCTCGGCCAGCGCGGCGCTGGCGGCGGTGAGCTGCCGCTCCCGCTCGGCCAGCCGCTCCACCTCCTCGGTGTGCAGCCGCTCCCGCTCGTCCATCCGGGCGGCCCGGCGTTCCACCTCGGCCGCCTGCTCCCGCGTCGTCGCGGCGAGCACCGCCACCTCACGCTCACCGCTGCGCCGGGCGGCGGCCCGGAGCTGCTCGGCGTCCGCCTCGGCCTGCTTGTGGGCCCGTTCCAGGACGGTGTCCGCCTCGGCGCGGGCGTCGTCGAGAACCCGCCGGGCCTCCGCCCGGGCCGACTTCGCCTCCGCCTTGGCGCCGGCCGCCTCGGCCCGCGCCGCCGAGGCGGCGGACTTCGCCACGTCGATGGTGCTGTTCACCTCGTCGGCGGCGCTGCGCAGCGCGGCCAGCGACTGTTCCTGCCGGTCCTTCTCCGCGATGAAGGCGGGATCGTCCGGGGCGGGGGCGGTGCCGATCCGGCGCAGCGCCCGTACGCCGACCAGGACCACGCCGACCACGACGGCGGCGAGGAGCCCGACGACGATCAGGAGCACCACGTCGAAGGTGCTCATGCCGGCGTCCCGTCACCCGGGCCGGTGGGCCGCAACACCGTGCCGGCGCGACTGTGCGCGCCACCACCTCCTGGGGACCCCCGGTCCCTGTGCCGACCAGCCATGGTCGCGCCTCCCCAAACGTCTACGCCGCAGGGGAACCGTGCCGACGGGCACGCCACCTCTGCGGCTCCGGACGCCCGACCGAGCGGCTGGCCGTGGGTACAGCTCTCCGTCGGCGATGCCCATGCGGCATCGCCGACAGCCGGGTGCAGTTGTCGGGTCGGCTCCGGACCGGCTGTCCGGAGGGACCGTCAAGGCCGGTGGAGCTGGCCAAAGTGATGCGGTTCTGTTACGCGATCTATGTTGTGCGCTTAGCCTGCGCTTGGTCGGGCAAAGTGAGCCTGTATGGCGAGGCTAGGTCGCGGAAGGCCGTTCGGTCAAGAACTCATGATCAAACCCCCCGAACGGAGAGAGTTGACAACGTCACCCAGCGGTGATCCGAGTCCGGACACGGCGCTACAAAAAACCCAAAGGTTCGCGGTGGCGGGGTCGGACCCGGTCGGGTCAGCGGGCCCCCAGCGCGCGGGCGCAACCCGCCAGGGCGGCATTGTCGGGGGCCGGTGAGCCGTCCGGCAGGTGCAGGGTGTCCTCCAGGCCGATCCGGGTGTCCAGCCCCCGGCGGACCGCCTCGAAGAGCACCGGCCAGGTGGCCGGCCCCTCGCCGTGCAGCAGCACCGGAGGATCACCGGGGGCGAGGCGGGCGAGCATGTCGGCGGCATCGGCCAGCGCCCGGTCCGGCTCGTCGGCCAGGCACTCGACCAGGACCCGACCGGCCGGCACCCGCCAGCCCCGCCAGGCGCGGACCGCGTCGACCGTCCAGAGGCCGGCCTCGACCAGCACGCCCCGCTCGTGCAGGGCCGCCGCGACCGCCTCGGCACCGTCCTCGTGGGCGTTGACCGAGGCGAAGTCGGGCAGCACCGACCAGGCGCGGACGGCGGCGACCCGGTCGGCCGGGTCGGGTGCGATCCACGCGCCGGTGCTCACCCCCACCGGCAGCCCCGGCCGGGCGGTGCGGATCGCGGTCACCGCCTCGGCGATCACCGACGGGGACAGCGACTCGGCACCGTCGGCGTCGCGGGGATGGACGTGCACCGCCGCCACCCCCAGCGCGGCACAGCGGACCGCGTCGGCGGCCAACTCGGCGGCGGTCAGCGGCACGGCGGGGTGCTCGTCACGCCGCCGGGCACCGTTGAGGGACGCCTTCCACACCGGTCAGCCCCGCTCGCCCTCGGCGTCGGCCAACGCGTCGGCGTCGATCTGCTCGGCGAACTCGGCCGCCTCGGCGCTCTGCGCGGTCAGGGCGTCCTTCACCGCCCGGATCGCCAACCCGGGCGGGTAACCCTTGCGGGCGAGCATGCCGACCAGCCGGCGGAACACCGCGTCGGGCTCGCCCCGGGCGGTCCGCAGCTTCCGGTCGACCAGGGCGCGGGCGGTCTGCGCCTCGGTCTCCTCGTCCAGCTCGCCGAGGGCCTCGCTGGCCACCTCGCCGTCCACGCCGCGCTGGCGCAGCTCGTTGGCGAGCGCCCGGCGGGCCAGCCCGCGACCGTTGTGCCGGCTGGAGACCCAGGCACGGGCAAAGGCCGCGTCGTCGATGATGCCGACCTCGTCGTAGCGGTCGAGCACCTGGGCGGACACCTCGTCGGAGATGCCCTTCTTCGCCAGCGCCCCGGCCAGCTCGGCCCGGGTACGCGGGCGCACCGCGAGCTGCCGCAGGCAGATCTCCCGGGCCAGCTCGCCCTCGTCCCGGGGCGTCGGCTCACCTGATGTCGGCTCGGTCCCGTCCGACGCCCCCCGGCGACCTCGCCGGGGGCGGGGCATCGTGTCCTCGGCACCCGCGCGGGGTGGGGCGGCGTCCCAGCCCCGCCCCGCGCGGGCGCGTCGTCCTGCCATCGGGGCGCGACCGGTCAGAAGTCGACAGGCGGCAGCTCAGGGCCACCGGCGGCATCACCCGCGCCGACCCCGACCCCGAGCTTCTCCAGGATCTTCTTCTCGATCTCGGCGGCCACGTCCGGGTTCTCCTTCATGAACTCCCGGGCCTTCTCCTTGCCCTGGCCGAGCTGGTCACCGTCGTAGGTGTACCAGGCACCCGACTTGCGGATGATCGCCTGTTCCACGCCGACGTCGATCAGCGAGCCCTCGCGGGAGATGCCCTTGCCGTACATGATGTCGAACTCGGCCTGCTTGAACGGCGCGGCGACCTTGTTCTTCACGACCTTGACCCGGGTGCGGTTACCGACCACGTCGGTGCCGTCCTTGAGGCTCTCGATGCGGCGCACGTCGAGCCGGACCGAGGCGTAGAACTTCAGCGCCCGACCACCGGTGGTCGTCTCGGGCGAGCCGAACATGACGCCGATCTTCTCGCGGAGCTGGTTGATGAAGATCGCCGTGGTGCCGGTGTTGTTGAGCACGCCGGTGATCTTCCGCAGCGCCTGGCTCATCAGCCGGGCCTGGAGGCCGACGTGGCTGTCGCCCATCTCGCCCTCGATCTCGGCGCGCGGCACCAGGGCCGCCACCGAGTCGATCACGATGATGTCGATCGCGCCGGAGCGGACCAGCATGTCGGTGATCTCCAGCGCCTGCTCGCCGGTGTCCGGCTGGGAGACCAGCAGGGCGTCGGTGTCGACACCGAGCGCCTTCGCGTAGTCGGGGTCGAGCGCGTGCTCGGCGTCGACGAAGGCGGCGATGCCGCCGGCCCGCTGGGCGTTGGCCACCGCGTGCAGGGCGACCGTGGTCTTACCGCTGGACTCGGGGCCGTAGATCTCGACGACCCGCCCCCGGGGCAGACCGCCCACCCCGAGCGCCACGTCGAGCGCGATGGAACCGGTCGGGATGACCGAGGTCTGGACGACCGGGCGCTCGCCCAGCCGCATCACCGACCCCTTGCCGAACTGCTTGTCGATCTGAGCGAGAGCAAGGTCGAGTGCCTTCTCCCGGTCGGGCCCTGCGGCCATGTTTGCCACTCCTGCCTTCGCCGGCGTCTTTCCTGAGCTTCGCGTCACGCGGACACGCTAGGCGCTGGGTCCGACAGAAAACCAGCCGACGGGCCGCGAGCTGTGGACGAGCACCCCGCTGTGGACAATAGCCGAACAGGTGTACGAGCCGGCAAGCGACACGCGGAAGTGCCGGAACGGCAGCTCAGCGTAGCCGTACGGGCACCCGGTCGGGGTACGCGGCGACCACCGCCCGCCACACGACGTGGGTCTGCTCACCGGCCGCGAGGGCCTGCTCGATGGTCCGCCCGTCGAGTTGGGAGAGCACCTGGTCACTGGCGATGCTGGCCGCGTAGGCCGACCCGAACGCCTCGTCCAGCCGGGTCCAGAAGTCGGTCAGCCGCACGTGATCACTCCTCCTCGTCGGGTGCCGTCGGTGGCACCCGGCGCAACGCTAGCGCCACCAGCGGCACCACCGCGATCGCCGCCAGCAGGGTCAGGGTCGGATAACCCGCCACCCGCATGACAAACCCGCTGGCCGCCGCCGCGCCCGCCCCGGCCAGCCCCATCGTCAGGTCGGAGAGCCCCTGCACGCTGGGGCGGACCCGGGACGGCACCGCCTCGGACAGCAGCGTCGAACCGGCCACCATGGTCGCCGACCAGCCCAGCCCGAGCAGCGCCAGGCCGACCGACAGTCGCGGCGTGTGGTGCCCGGCGGTGCCGGCGACCGCGCACGCCGCCAGCAGGGTGCCGACGCCGACGAGGATCACCGCACGCCGGCCCCACCGGTCGGTGAGCCAGCCCACCACCGGCGAGAACGCGTACATGCCGGCGATGTGCAGGCTCAGCACGATGCCGACGACCCGAAGCACGTCCGCGTCGGAGTGCGACTCGCCGAGGCGTACCGGGGTCATCGCCATCACCGCGACCATCACCAGGTGGCCGACCGCGACGGCGGCGATGCCCAGCCGGGCCGCCGGCCGGCCACGCACCACCCGCCAGGCCGCCCGCATGCCGGCCCGCCGCCCGCCCGGCGTGGTCTCCGTCGCTGCCGATCCGGCG
>NZ_JACGMO010000165.1:0-13588 GCF_015354745.1 Micromonospora sp. S-DT3-3-22 | reverse complement strand
GACCGGGCCGGCTACGCGGTACGCCGCCTCGGCACGGCCGGGCTGCCGGTGTCCGTCCCCGACGCCGCCGTGGTGTCGGTGACCGCGCCCGGCCCGGAGGCCGCCACTGCCTGGGCGGCCGACTGCCGGGCCCGGGGCGTCGCGGTCGGGTGCTTCCGCCCACCGTCCACCCCGGACCACCGCTCCCGCCTGCGGCTGACCCTCTCGACCGGGGTCACCCGGGCGGACTTCGAACACGCCCTGGAGACCATCGTGGAGTGCGCCCCGCCGCCCCCAGCCGGGGTGGCACCGTGAGCGCGAGGAGTGAGCCGGTGTTGCGAGCCCCGCAGTCGCGAGCCGGGGTGGTCCCGTGAGCGCGAGGAGTGAGCGGGTTGTGCGAGCCCCGCAGTCGCGAGCCGGGGTGGCACCGTGAGCGCGAGGAGTGAGCCGGTGTTGCGAGCCCCGCAGTCGCGAGCCGAGGTAGTGCCGTGAGCGGGTGGAAGGGTGCGGTGCTGGTCACCGGGACCGACACCGAGGTCGGCAAGACGGTGGTGACGGCGGCGATCACCGCCGCCGCGCAGGCCGCCGGCCTGCGGGTCGCGGTGGTCAAGCCGGGCCAGACGGGTACGGCCACCGGCGAGCCCGGCGACGTGGACTCGGTGACCCGGCTGGCCGCCCCGCTGACCGGTCGTACCCTGTCCAGCTACCCCGACCCGCTCGCCCCGCTGGCTGCGGCCCGGGTAGCCGAGCTGGAGCCGTTGGAGCTGTACACGGCCGTCGACGCGATCCGCGCGGAGGTCGACAAGCACGACCTGGTGCTCGTCGAGGGGGCCGGTGGGCTGCTGGTGCCGATGGGGCTGCGTCCGTCGGGTGAGGCGTGGACCGTCGCCGACCTGGCGGTGTCGCTGGGCGCCCCGGCGGTGGTGGTGGCCCGGGCCGGGTTGGGCACCCTCAACCACACCGCGCTGACCCTGGAGGCGTTGGAGCGCCGGGCCGTGCCCGCCGGGGTGGTGATCGGCGCGTGGCCGGCGGAGCCGCAGCTGGTGCACTGGGCGAACCTGACGGAGCTGGTGCCGAACCTGCTCGGCGCGTTGCCGGCCGGGGCCGGGGCGATGGACCCGGGGGTGTTCCGCCGGTCCGCCCCGGGCTGGCTCACCCCCGACCTGTACGGGGTGCTCGACGACTGGCGGACCTGGGCCGAGGACGCCGGCTGACCGGTCCGCCGCCGGTGCCCTCACTCGGTGGCGGGGACCGGCCGGGGTCGGTCGTCCTGCGCCGGTCGTGGGGCGATGACCTGCACGCCGACGTCGGCGTCGCGGTTCTGTGCCTCGATCCAGGTGTCCAGGGCGGTGCGGCAGGCGTGGTCGACGTGCCGCAGGCCGCCGAGGTCCAGCCGTACCCGCCGGTCGTCGGGCAGCCCGTCGAGGGTGGTGAGGATGGTGGGCAGCCGGAGGAACGTGGCGTTGCCGGTGATCGCCACGTGCACCGGGTCGACGTCGTCGTGCACGGTGACCCGGACGTGGGACGTCTCCCAGGCGGTCTTGACCACGGCCAGCCCGAGGCCGACGAGCACGCCGGTGAACAGGTCGGTGCCGAGGATCGCGACGGCGGTCACCACCAGCACCACCGCCTCGCCCCGGTGTTCCCGCCACAACTCGGGCAGGGCCTGCCACGGCAGCAGCTTGCACCCGGCGTGCACCAGCACGGCGGCCAGCGCGGGCATCGGGATCAACCCGACCAGCCCGGGTACGGCGGCGACGAAGAGCAGCAGCCACACGCCGTGCAGCACCCGGGACGCCTTCGTCCGCGCGCCGGCCCGTACGTTGGCGGAGCTGCGCACGATGACGGCGGTCATCGGCAGCGCGCCGAGCAACCCGCAGACCGTGTTGCCGGTGCCCTGGGCGACGAGTTCCCGGTCGAAGTCGGTCCGGGGCCCCTGGTGCATCCGGTCGACGGCCGCTGCGCTGAACAGGCTCTCCGCCGAGGCGACCAGGGCGAACGTGACGATGGTGGCGAGCATCCCCGGGTCGGTGAGGGCCGTCCAGTGCCCGAGCGACGGGGTGAGCGCGGCGAGCATCCCCTCCACCGTGATCGTGTCGACGGGCAGCCGCAGGGCGGCGCTCACCGCCGCTGCGGCGACCACGGCGACCAGCGCGCCGGGGACCAGGCCCGGCCGGCCGGGGAGCCGGTCCCAGAGCAGCATGACCACGAGCGTGGCCGCGCCGACGGCGAGCGACACCTGCGCCGTGCCGGAGCCGGTCAGCTCGCCGGCCAGGGCGGGTAGTCCGGTGAAGCCGGCGAGCCCGGTCGGTGGCGTGTCCGCCCCGGCCAGCACGTGGAGCTGCCCGGCGACCAGCAGCAGGCCGATCCCGGTGAGCATGCCGTGCACCACGGCCACCGAGATGGCCCGGAACCACCGGCCGAGCCGCAGCAGCCCCAGCCCGATCTGGAGCAGGCCGGCGACCAGCACGATGGTGCCGAGGCCGGCCAGCCCGTACCGTTCCACGGCCTCGGCGACGAGCACGGTCAGCCCGGCGGCCGGCCCGCTCACCTGGAGGCTGCTGCCCGGCATCACCCCCACCACCAGCCCACCGACCACGCCGGTGACCAGCCCGAGTTCGACGGGCACCCCGGAGGCGACCGCGATCCCGACGCACAGCGGCAACGCGACCAGGAACACCACCAGCGACGCCGGCACGTCACGCCGCCACACCCCCCACCTCACCGTCTCCCACCCCCCAACGCCACCCCACCCGCCCGCGTCACCCCGTCCCCGCCTGACGGCACCCCACCCGCCCCGGTGATCAAGAGGTTTACGTCAACGTTGATCTCTGAGCTGACCCGAACCTCTTGATCAACTCGAAAGGGCGGGGGGACCGGGGGAGGAGGGGAGGGGAAGGGGGTGGGGTGCATGTGGACCTCCCGGGTTGGTGTGGCGCGGGGCGTCACGTGGGGTTCAACCCTTGCCGGGGAGTGGGGGTTACGCCTGTTTCCGCAGGTGAGCGGCGTTCGGGCGGGGCTACGGGATGGGGTTGCGGCGGACCACGAAGGCGTCGGGCATCCGGAAGGTGAGGTTGTCCGGGCACCACGGTGGACGTACCACCGTCACCGCGTCCAGCAGCGGTGCCGCCTCGGCGACCACCACCGCCGCCTCCAGCCGGGCCAGCTGCGCGCCGACGCACCGGTGCGCCCCCGCCCCGAAGGCCAGGTGCCGGCGCGACCCGCGCTGCCCCGGGCGGAACCCGGCCGGGTCGGCCACCACCTTCGGGTCGCAGCCGGCCCGGGCCAGCCACAGCAGCACCGAACTGCCCGCCGGCACCGGCGTACCGCCCAGGCGGGTGTCGGTCGCGGCCACCCGCCGCCAGGTGACGATCGGCGGGTCCCGGCGCAGGCCCTCCTCGACCACGTCGGCGACGTCGACGGTGCCGGCCCGCAGCCCGGCGCGCACCCCCGGTTCGCCGGTGAGCCGGTGCAGCAGCAGGGTCAGGAACTGGCTGGTGGTCTCCTGGCCGGCGACCAGCAGGAAGAACAGCGCCCCCACCACCACGTCCGGGGGGTGCCCGGCGGCGCGCAGCCGACCGGCCAGGCCGCCGCCGGTGCCGGCGAACTCCCGCAGTACGGCGTGGAACCGGCCCACCTCGACGGCGAGGCGCTGCTGCCGGTCGGCGTCCAGCGGGGCCCAGAACAGTTCCAGCGCCGCCCGCGCGAAGTCCTTCACCGCGCCCACCGGGGCGTCCGGCAGCTCGACCAGCCGGGCCAGCACCAGCAGCGGCAGGTCGGCGGCGAGCCGGGCGTGCAGGTCGACCGGCCGACCGGCGGCCAGCTCGGCGGCGATGGCGGCCACCCGGGCCCGGACCAGGGCGGTCAGCCACGGTCGCTGGGCGGCCACCCGGTCGGGGTGCAGCGCCTCGGCGACGATCGCCCGGATCGCCGGGTGGCTGGGGCCGGCGTTGTTCGCCAGCGTCGGCGGCAGCCGGAACCGGTGCGCGGTGAGCACCCGCAGCGCGGCCACCGGGATCGGCGTCACCGCGTCCAGGGCGTTGTCGGGTCGCCAGGTCACCGGGTCGGCGAGCACCTGCCGGACCAGCGCGTGCCGGGTCACCACCAGGTGGACGCCGCCGACCCGGTCGACGACCGTGGCCACGTCCGGCCAGGGCTCGTCGACGGACGCCTCCCACCCCCGGAACAGCACCCGGTCACGCTAGCGGGCGGCCCCCGGCGGGGCGGGGTCCAGTTCCCACACCGTGGTGTGCTTCACCCGGACGCTCTCCAACGCCTCCGGCACCGGCACGTCGTAGCCGGCCAGCTCGCGGAACCGTTCCCGGGGCAGGAACGCCCGGCCGGGGTCGCCGACCAGCACCCGGGCGCCGGAGCGGGCGGCCCGCAGCAGGAAGCGCAGCACCCGGCGGGCCATCGCCTCGCTGTAGAAGACGTCCCCGGCGAGCAGCACCTCGGCGTCCCCGGCGTCGCCGTCGAGCACGTCGGCCAGTTCGGCGTCGACACGTACCCCGTTGGCGTGGGCGTTGAGGGCGACGGCGGCGACGGCCCGCTCGTCGATCTCCACCGCCCGTACGGCCGCCGCGCCGGCCCGTGCGGCGGCGATGGCGACCAGGCCGGAACCCGAGGCGAGGTCGAGCACCCGGCGACCGGCGACGGTCTCCGGATGGTCGGTGACGTACCGGGCCAGTCCCTGCCCACCGGCCCAGGCGAAGGCCCAGAACGGTGGCGGCTGGGAGCTGCGGAACTCGCCCTCGGTCAGCTCCCACAGGCCGATCGGCTCGTCGGCCTGGTGCAACCGCACCTCGGGTACGAAGGCGACCGGGGCGAGCCGGGCGTGCAGCCGGACGAAGGCCGCGGAGAGTTCGGACACCCGCCCAGGATGTCAGCCGCCCGACGGCCGGCGTGGTCGCCCCTCGCCCGCCCGCGGAAAGCGGGCTGGCCCACACCGTCGCCCGGCGTGTCGGCGGTGACGGGTGACCGGTTCACCACTGTCGGTGTTAACCCGCACCGTACTTGCCGATCGGCGCGAACACGCCCGTCTACCGGCTTCCCCATCGTGCTCATAGCGTGGCGAGTGGACAAGACCGACGGGAGGAGCGAGGCGGTGGTGATGGTGTGGCGGAACGCGCTACGGGTCGGGGCGGTGCTGACCTGCCTGTCGGGGACAGCGCTCGTCGGGCCGACACCGGCGTCGGCGGCGGACCGCTTCGCCACCGAGCTGAGCGGCCTGCCGGCCCAGTTCACCGCCGGGGACCAGGTGCGTACGGTCTCGGCGGTGGTGTCCAACAGGGGCGACGGCGGCTGTGTGAAGGTCCGCTGGTCGATGGTGCTCTCGGTGCAGGGGCTGCGACTGGACCAGGTCAAGATGGACCGGGTCGAGGAGACCGGCTCGTTCCCGCTGGACATCCGGGCCCAGGGGGACGTGGCCCGGCTGACCGACCGGCAGCTCGACCCGGGCACCCTGTGCCCGGACCGCACGGTCACCGCCACCTACCGGGTGGCCTTCGCCGAGGACGTCACCCGGGGCCGGATCACCATGGCCGCCGAGGCGTACGACCCGAACCTGCGGCTGCTCGCCCGGCGTACCGCCACCCGGCAGGTCGTCGGCACGGCCCCACCGCCCACCACGGCGGCACCCGAGCCGACCACCGCGTCGCCGGAGCCGACCCAGGAGGTGCTGGAGCCGACCGAGGAGGAGACCGAACCGACCGAGGAGGCGCTGGCCGAGGTGCCGCCACCGGCTGCGGCGAACCGTTCGGCCAACCAGAGCGGGGGTTTCGGGGTGGTGCAGGCGGCGTTCCTGCTCGGCGGCCTGCTGCTCTTCCTCGGTGTCGGCCTGCTGATGCGGCTGCGGCAGCTCACCCGGACGGCGTCCGACGGCGGGGAGGCCGAGAGCGTCCCGGTGCGTCGGCCCGTCCGCTGGACCACCGTCCGACGGTGATCGGGGGCCGCCGGGGCCGGGTGGCGCCACCACCCGGCCCCGGCGGGTTTCACTTCGCGAACACCTGGAACTCGGCGATCCGCACCTGGTCGCGCGCCGGGCTGGCGGTCGCGCAGTCGGTCCGGGTCGCCGGGTCGTCGTCCTGCTCACCGGCGTACGCGGGGCCGCCGGTGCACTGACTGGCCAGCACCTCCAGCCGGACGTGGGTGGCGACGGTGGCCGGCACCCGGAACGAGCGGGCGATCAGGTCCCGGCTGTAGGCCCGGTACTTCCCGCCGGGGAACGCGTCGTCGGCGCTGGTGTAGACCCGGGTCCAGCGGGCCGGGTCGGCGCAGTCGGTGGTGGTCGCGTCGCAGGTCGACACCGCGAACGACCGCAGCGCGCTCAGCGCGTTCTGCGCGCCGGGGTCGGCGTCGCCGGTGATCGCCGGGCGGAGCATCGCGCTGACGGTGACCCGCTGCACCGGCTGCGGGGTGCCGCCGGGCAGCGTCACGGTGACCTGCCTACCGGCCACCCCGGTCAGCGACGCCCAGTTGGTGGCCTCGGTGTCGTCGCCGATCCGGTCCAGGTTCACCCCGTCCCCGGTGATCGTCGCCCCCGACGCGGTGGACGCCAGGTTCCGGTTCAGCCGCAGGTCGACGTACCCCTGCTGGCCGGCCTTGGCGACCACCTCCAGGCGCTGGTGGCCGAAGCCGGGGGCGACCGCCAGCACCTGGTACGTCCCGGCGACGGCCTCGAAGGTGGCCGGCAGCGGGGTGGCCGGGTCGGTGTCGGCGACCGGGGTGGCCCGCGCCTCGTAGTCGCCGACGTAGAGCCGGATCGGCGCGTCGGTGCTGTCGCCCCGGGGGCGCAGGGTCAGCGTGGCGTTGCCGCCGGCCGGGCTGGCGAAGCTCGGCGTCGGGTCGGTGTCGGCGGCGCCGACGGTGGCGGCGTCCCGGCCCATCCCGGAGCGGGCGAACTCGGCCCAGATCAGTTCCTGGTTGGCCCCGCCGAAGCGCAGCCGGTCGGCGGTGAGCAGGTTGTCCCGCATGTCGAGCATGCTGACCTGGCTGGCCGCCTGGAGCAGGAACGAGTCGAAGACCAGCTGCACCCAGCGCCGGTTGCCGGGGCAGTTCTCGGCGGCCACCCGGCCCTGGGCGCAGTCGAGCTGCCGCTGCGGGGTGCCCAGGCCGTACTTCTTGACCAGGGCGGCGCGGATGCGGAAGTTGGTCGCGCCCCAGATCTCCCCGTCGGCGTGCACCGCCGGACCGGCGGTGTTGTAGCCGACGTCGGAGTAGTTGAGCGGGCTGCGGCTCAGGTCGTAGTTGCGGATGCCGCTGACCAGGTTGCCGGTGACGTAGCCGCCGGTGACGAAGGGCGTCTCACCGGGGGCGCGCAGGCCGTGCTCGTAGAGGTACTCGGCGGCGAGCAGGTCGCTCCACGACTCGCCCATCGCCCCGCCCTGGTGGCCGCTGATCCCGCTGTCCGGGCCGGCGATCATCCGGTTGGTGATGGCGTGGGTGTACTCGTGGCCGATCACCGTCATGTCGTAGTCGCCGTCGACGCACGGCGGGTACGGCCCGCCGGCCTGCGGCTGCCACAGGTACATGTTGGTGCTCGGCGGCAGCCCGTCGCGCGGGGTGGACTGGTTGGCGTTGTTCCGGTTGCCGCTCAGCGCGCCCTGCTGGGCCCGGCCCTGCTCGGCGTCGCCGCCCAGCCCTGCGCCGCTGACGTTGACCGCCTGGAGGTTCCAGGTGGCCTCGGTGAAGCCCAGGTGCCAGGCCCAGTCGTGCATCCGGTTGTGCATGGCGAACAGGTTGGCGGTGGCGGCGTCGGCGTCGTTGCGTTGGGCGGAGGTGAACGCCGCCGGGTTGCAGCGGGCCTGGTGCCACTGGTCGGTGAACGGGTATTCGTAGCGGCGGTCCGGGCGGTCGGGGGCGTTGACCATGGGGCTGCCGGCGCCCCAGGAGACCACCGTGTTGGCCGAGTTGCCCCGGGTGGTGCCGGTGGGCGTGCCGGTGGTCAGGTCGACGTCCCAGGGCTGCCCGCTCGCCGGGTCGCGGAAGGCGGCGGCGCAGTCGGGTGCGGGGGTGCCGCACCAGCGGACCCGGGGGTCCTGCCCGGGGGCGGGGTCCTGCGGCGGGGTGGCCGGGTAGACCGCCCAGCTCGGGTTGTCGGAGTCGAAGTCGACGAGGTCCTCGCGGACCAGCACCTTCCCGGTGATCCCGTCGACGTAGGTGGTGAAGGCGGCCGGGTGGTCGCTGTCCTTTCCGATCAGGGTCACCTCGTAGGCGGCCCGGTTGCCGTCGACCGGGGTGGGCACGGCGACCGGACGTACCCGGTGGCTGGCCACCGCGCCGGTGTCCAGGCCGGCGTCGGCGAGCGCGTCGGCGTACGCCTGCGCTTCGGTGCGGGTGGCCGGGGCGGGGGCGGAGGCGTCCCGGGTCAGCGAGGAGCTGACCGAGAGCACGGTGCCGTCGGCGACCGCGACGGTGACCAGCCCGTCGTGGCCGGCGGGCAGGTCGCCGAAGCGCTGCCGCAGGGTGACCACCGCGCCGTCGCCGATCGGCCGGACCAGGAGCCGGTCCAGCGCGGCGACCGCGTCGGCGTCGAGCCCGAACAGGTCCCGCTGCTGGGTGAGGTAGCGCCGGGCGGCGGCCTCCGGGTCGGCGGGCAGTCCGGTGGCGAGCCGGGCCGGGCCGAGGGCGTGCGGGGTGCCGAGCCGGTTCCAGCGCACCGGGGCGCCGGTGGACCGGGCCAGGCTGCGCTGGCGGGCGTCGGGTGCGGCCGTACCGGTGCGGTTGTCGACGTCGGCGGCCTGGTGGCGGTCGTCGGCGAACGAGCCGGAGCGGCCCGGGGCCGGGGCCGCGGTGTCGCCCGGCGCGGCCGTGGCGGTGCCCCCGCCGGGCAGCAGGGCGGCGACCACGGCGGCGGTCGCCAGTACGGGAACGAGCCGGCGTCGGTGCCGGCTCGTTCGGGGTGTCCACTCCGGTCTGGCCACGGAACCTCCTTGTGGGAGCGGGACCGGCGGGACGCCGACCCGGCGCAGGCGGGGTAACGCATGCGCATACGTGGATACCAGGCGGACCGGACGGGGGCAATGGCGCGTGGTGCGCGGATCAGACGAGCTGGGCGGGGTCGAGCCCCAGTTCCCGGGCTGTGACCAGCCGGATCCACTCGCCGAACTGCCGGCGGGAGATCACCCGCTCGTGCACGGCGAGCTGGACGGCGAGCCCGTCCATCACCGCGTTGATCCGCCAGGCGGCGCCGGCCGGGTCGGCGCAGTCGAAGGTCCCGTCGGCCACCCCGGCCGAGATCACCGTCGCCAGGTCCTCCCGCCAGCGCAGGTCCAGCCGTCGGCAGACCTTCTCCAGTTCCGGGGTACGCAACGACTCCGCCCAGCCGTCGATCCACATCGCCCAGGGCCGGCCGGTGGGGGTGTAGAGGCGCAGGATGCGCCGGAGCTTGGTCAGTGGCGGGGTGGCGGAGCGCAGCACCGCGTCCAGCCGGGACAGTTCCTGCTCGACGGCGTACGCGAACGCCTGGGCGAGCAGCCGCTCCTTGGTGGCGAAGTGGTAGAAGACCAGCGCCTGGCTGACTCCGGCGGCGGCGGCCACGTCGGCGGTGCGGGTGTTGGCGAGTCCACGCTCGACGATCACGTCACAGGCTGTGCGCAGCAGGGAATCCAGGCGGACATCGGCGGCGGCACGTCTCGTCACGCCGCTACGGTAACCTATCGAACCGAGCACAGGGAGTTACCGACCCGCCCGATCCGGCTGCCGGCAGTCGGAAGCCGGACAGCGTCCTTCCGGCGAGTCGGCTACCTTTCCGACCTGTTCACTAGGGGTGTGGGCAACGCGCCCCACCTCCGGCGACCAACTCTCCTAGGAAGCTCTGGGGGCGGTGGCGCCGGTCACCGCCCCGGCGACCGGACGCGCCGTCGACGGCCCCGATTTGGCATCGGTGAGACCGCTCGGCTAGAGTTTCCATCCGTCACCGGGTGTCGTCCCGGAGGCAAGCGGACGTAGCGCAGCTGGTAGCGCATCACCTTGCCAAGGTGAGGGTCGCGGGTTCGAATCCCGTCGTCCGCTCGGAGCTGCCGCCACGCATGACGGGGGCAACCTCGGTGGGGTGGCCGAGAGGCGAGGCAACGGCCTGCAAAGCCGTGTACGCGGGTTCAAATCCCGTCCCCACCTCGGTAACAAGCACGGGCGATTGGCGCAGTGGGAGCGCGCTTCCTTGACACGGAAGAGGTCACTGGTTCAAACCCAGTATCGCCCACACGGTCAGTAGGGCCACCTTCCGACACCGGAAGGTGGCCCTATTGCTGTCCGTGCCAGGGTGTCGACCCCGGCCCACCGCAGACCACGCTTCGGGTCATCGCCGTACGTCGATGTCAAGCTATCCTGGCTCCGATTCTTCCAGCGGAACATCGCGACGCCGGGTGGGTGTGGGGTGGGGGAGACGGGCCGGGAGGCGCTGCTCGCGTTCGTCGACGAGTTGCGCCACCTGCGCCAGCAGGCGGGCGGGCCGTCGTTGAACTCCCTGGTGGCGGTCGCCGCCGCCCGGGGCAGACCGTTGGCCCGCTCCACCCTCAGCGACAAGCTCAACGCCAAGTCGCTGCCGGACTGGGACTTCGTCACCGGCTACCTGGGCGCCTGCGTCGCGTACGCCGAGCAGGTCGGCATCCGGTTGCCCGCCGCGCTGACCGACCAGGCCCGGTGGGAGGCCGCGTACTGGCGGCTGCTGGCCGCGGCGGACGCGGCGCGGGTCGACGACCGGCTCACCGCCGCCGCCCGCGCCGAACGGGGCCGGCAGGCTTCCGCCGGTGCCGCGCCCCCGGCACCGCCCGTGCCCCGCCAGCTACCGGTGGCGGTACGGCACTTCGCCGGCCGGTCCGCCCCGCTCACCGCCCTGGACGCGCTGCTCACCGAGCCGGAAGGCCCGCCGGGCACCGTCCCCGTCTGCACCATCGGCGGTACGGCCGGCGTGGGCAAGACGGCCCTGGCCGTGCACTGGGCGCACCGGGTCGCCGGCCGGTTCCCGGACGGGCAGCTCTACGTCGACCTGCGCGGCTTCGACCCCGAGTCGCCCGCGCTGAGCCCCGCCGAGGCGGTGGCCGGGTTCCTGGAGGCGCTCGCGGTGCCGCCGGAACGCATCCCGGTGGGATTGGCGGCCCAGGCGGCCCTCTACCGCAGCCTGCTCGCCGACCGGCGGGTGCTGGTGCTGCTGGACAACGCCCGCGACGCCGACCAGGTACGTCCGCTGCTGCCCAGCTCGCCGGGATGCCTGGTCGTGGTGACCAGCCGCAACCAGCTACCGGGACTGGTCACCGCCGAGGGGGCCCGCCCGCTGCCGCTGGGTCTGCTCTCCCCGGCGGAGGGGCGTGAGCTGCTGTCCCGCCGGCTGGGCGCGGACCGGGTCGCGGCGGAACCGGAGGCGGTGGACCGGATCGTCGCCGCGGCGGCCGGCTTGCCGCTGGCGTTGGCGATCGTGGCCGCGCGGGCCGCCACCTACCCGGATTTCCGGCTGGCCCGCCTCGCCGCCGAGCTGACCGCCAGCCGGGGCGGCCTCGACGCGTTCAGCGGCGGCGAGGCCGGCGTCGACGTCCGGGCGGTGCTGTCCTGGTCGTACCGGGGTCTCGACCCGGCGGCGGCCGACCTGTTCCGGGCGCTCGGGACGCACCCCGGGCCCGACGTGTCCGTCCCGGCGGCCGCCAGCCTCGCCGCCCTGACCCCGGCCGAGGTGCGCCGGCCGCTGGCGGTGCTGACCCGGGCGAACCTGCTCACCGAGCACGCCCCCGGCCGGTACGCCCTGCACGACCTGCTCCGCGCGTACGCCGTCGAGCTGGCCGTGGCGACCGACTCCGCCGGGCTGCGGCGGGCGGCGCGGTGCCGGCTGCTCGACCACTACCTGCACACCGCGTACGCCGCCGCTCTGCTGCTGCACAAGCACCGCGACGACATCGACCTGCCGGTGGCGCACCCCGGGACCACGGTGTCCACGCCGGCCGACCGGGACGAGGCGTGGGCGTGGCTGGCCGCCGAACACCGGGCGCTGCTCGCCGCGATCGGCCTGGCCGTCGAGCACGGGTTGCCGACCCACGCCTGGCAGTTGGCGTGGAGCGTCAACACCTACCTCGACCGGGTGGGTGCCTGGGCGGACCAGTCCCGCGCCCAGGAGTTGGCGCTGCGGGCCGCCACGGCGGCCGGGGACCGGGACGGGCAGGCCCGCGCCCACCGCAACCGGGCCATCGCCTGCCTGCGCCTCGGCGCGTACGAGGAGGCCCGCGAGCACCTGGAGCGGTCCCGGCAGTTGTACGCCGAACTCGGTGACCGGGTCGGCGGTGGGCGGACCGAACTGAACCTCGGCATCCTCGCGGAGCGGCAGGACGACCACCGGCGGGCGCTCGACCACGCGCAACGGGCGCACCGCCTGTTCGAGGCCGCCGGGCACGCGCAGGGCCAGGCCAACGCGCTCAACAACATCGGCTGGTACCACATCCAGCTCGGCGACTACCCCCGTGCGCTGGACTACTGCGGTCAGGCTCTGGTGCGGCAGCAGCAGACCGGGAACCGCTACTGGGAGGCGCACGCGTGGGACAGCCTCGGCTTCGCCCACCACCACCTCGGCCGGCACCGCGAGGCCCTCGACTGCTACCGGCAGGCGCTCGCGCTGTGGCGGGAGACCGGCGAACGGTACTACGAGTCCGTCACGCTGATGCACCTCGGTGACAGCCACCAGGCCACCGCCGAACCCGACGCGGCCCGTACCGCCTGGGGGCAGGCCCTCGACGTGCTCGACCAGCTCGGCCATCCGGACGCCGCACTGGTGCGCAGCCGGCTCGACGCGCTGCCGGCCGCGCGGTAGTCCCGCCCCCGCGTCGCGGGGTGGCGGGCCGGTCGCGTCACAGCGGCGGGGCGACGTCCCGACGCTCCTCGACCCGCTGGTACGCCACCGGCTCGGCGGTGGTGACCGTACGGCGGCGACCGCGCATCAGCAGAACCATGACGAGGCCGAGAACGCCGGCGGCCATCAGGATCCAGCCGACGACGTCGAGATCGACACCGCCGACGCTCGCGTTCACCGCGAAGGTGAGGATCGCGCCGACGGCGAGCAGGAAGATGCTCGTTCCGATACCCATGACAGCTCCTTGGGGGCAGGGGTTGTGCTGTCGGGATGCAGTACCCCGTCGATGAGCAGGGCAATCGCCGGGCGGGGCGAAGTGGTGGGGTCGGCCGGGCGGGCGATCTTGGAATGGGGTAGAGTTCACCCCGTCGCCGGGGAGACCGGGCGGCACGCGGACGTAGCGCAGCTGGTAGCGCATCACCTTGCCAAGGTGAGGGTCGCGGGTTCGAATCCCGTCGTCCGCTCTCGACCACGGGCGATTGGCGCAGTGGGAGCGCGCTTCCTTGACACGGAAGAGGTCACTGGTTCAAACCCAGTATCGCCCACCAGAGCATCGCGAAGGCCCCGGCTCACCAGAGCCGGGGCCTTCGCGTTGGCGGTTCGTTGCGGGTCAGCTGTTCCAGTGCTGGGCGACGAGGTCGGCGGCCTGGGTCTCCCACTGGGCGTAGTGGTCGGGGTACGCCGACACCTGCACCGTCTGGGCGGCCTTGGTCAGGGGCATGTCCTGCCAGCCGTCGACCTGCTTGAGGCCCTTGAGGAACGCCATCGTGGCGTACTCGG
>NZ_JACGMO010000164.1:0-13870 GCF_015354745.1 Micromonospora sp. S-DT3-3-22 | reverse complement strand
GCAGGCCGTACGGCGCGGGGGTCTCCGGCGCGGCGGTGAACGCGCCCGCCCCGGCCCGCAGCCGGCGGACCCGGCGCACCGTGCAGGCGGCCACCGCGAGCGCCGGCACGGCCACCAGCGGAAGCTGCCCGGCGGCCCGGTCGACCGGGGTGTCCCCGCCGCTGATCGTGCCGGCGGCCAGCACCGTCGCGGTCAGGGCGAGCCCGGCGACGGAGAGAGCGAGCAGCCATCCGGTACGCCGTCGCAGGGCGCGGGCCCGGTCCAGCCGGGGGAGTCCGTCCGCCACGACGCCGGCGGCGAGCCAGACGGCGGCGATCGACAGCAGCACGATGAGATGCCCATCCATGGACACAGCCTTGCCCACAACGGCGGGCGGCGAATCCGGGACGAGCCCCTGTTCCCACCCCGGAGCATCCCGTAGGGGTGGCCGTGTCCCGGCCGGTCGGTCCAGCGGCACGGGACCGACCGGGTCGTCATCCCCGGCCGGTCGTCCGCAGTGGACGGATCAGACCGCGAAGGTGGCCGGCCGTTCGGTGGCCGGAGCCGGCGGCCGGGCCTTCCACAGTCCGGTCTTCTGGCCGGCGAGACGGGTCAGGTAGGCCGGGTTGAGGATGACGTACCGCCGCCAGAGCCGCTTCGGCTCCAGCCCGAGCCGCCAGAACCACTCCAGGCCGGCCCGCTGCATCCACGGCGGCGGCTGCCGGAGCAGGCCGGCGTGGTAGTCGAAGGCCGCGCCGACGGCCATCAGCGGCATGTCCAGCAGGGGCCGCATCGCGTACGTGAAGACCTCCTGGCGGGGGCAGCCCAGGCCGACCAGGACGAGCCGGGCGCCGCTGGCCCGGATCCGGTCGGCGATCTCGACGTCCTCGCCGGGCTGCACGGCGCGGAACTTCGACGGCTCCACCCCGGCGATCTTCAGGGCCGGGAACATCCGCTCCAGCGCCGGGATGAGCTTCGCCAGCGTCTCCTCGGTCGACCCGTACAGGTAGACCGGAAGGCCCTCGTCGGCGAAGCGGCGCAGCACGTGCAGGGTCAGCGTCGGGCCGTAGACCCGGTCGGCCAGGCCGGCGTGGTGCAGCAGGTTGAGCGCCCAGCGCACCGGCTGGCCGTCCGGGGTGACCACGTCGAACGAGTTGAGCCGGGCGTTGTGCGCCGGGTCGAGGACCCCGGTCATCACCCCGTGCACGGCCAGCGCGGTCAGCGCCAGCGGCCGGCGGTCCCGGGCCGCCGCGACCACCTGTTCGGTCGCCGAGGCGTAGTCGGTGGCGTCGACCAGGACGCCGAGGACGTTCCGCTTGCCCTGCCCGGTCATGCTCCCGGCACCCACTTGTCGACGTTGGCCTGGTAGATCTCCCGCATGATCATGGGTACGTCGTAGACCTGCTTCCAGCCCGGGTAGTCGGCCTGGAACGCCTCGTTCGAGCCGATCCACCACTTGTGGTCGCCGATCCGGTTCGCGTCGACGTACTCGGTGATCATTTCCTGGCCGGTGATCTCCTCGGCCAGGGCGAACGCCTCCCGGTTGGAGGTGTTGGAGTGCCGGCCGCCGCCCAGGTTGTAGACCGCCGCCGAGCGCGGCTCCCGGAAGAACGCCTCGAACGCCGACACCACGTCCGAGCTGTGGATGGCGTCCCGGACCTGCTTGCCCTGGTACCCGAAGATCTTGTAGGTGCGGCGTTCCATGTTGGCCCGCATCACGTACCCGAGGAAGCCGTGCAGCTCGGTCGCCGAGTGCGCCGGGCCGGTCAGCGTGCCGCCCCGGAAACAGGCCGTCCGCATGTCGAAGTAGCGGCCGTACTCCTGCACCATCACGTCGGCGGCGACCTTGGAGGCCCCGAAGACCGAGTGCAGGCAGGCGTCGATCGACATGTCCTCGCGGATGCCCTGCTCGTACGGGTGCCCCGGCTCGATCTCCCACCGGGTCTCCTGCTCCACCAGCGGCAGGCTGTTCGGCCGGTCGCCGTAGACCTTGTTGGTCGAGCAGTGGATCAGCGGCGCGGCGATGCAGTGCTCCCGCACGTTCTGCAGGATGTTGAGGGTGCCGACGGCGTTGACGTCGAAGTCGGTGAACGGGTCCCGCACCGCCCAGTCGTGCGACGGCTGGGCCGCGGTGTGGATCACCACGGCGATGTCCCGGCCGTACCGGGCGAAGAGCTTGCCGAGGGTGTCCCGGTCGCGGATGTCGATGCTGTGGTGCGCGTACGCCGACCCCAGCTCGTCGGCCAGCCGCCGGACGTTCCACGCGGTCGAGGCCTCGGCACCGAAGAACTCCTGCCGCATGTCGTTGTCGATGCCGACCACGTCCAGGCCGAGCCCGGCGAAGTGCCGGACCGCCTCGGAACCGATCAGACCGCCCGACCCGGTCACCAACGCGACACTCACACGACACTCCTGGTCAAGGTAGGAGGCTGGAAAAAACCATCGGAGCATAGCCTGACGTCCGGTACGCCCCGATACGAAGTGAGGGCCCCGCAGCTGCGGAGCCCTCGTCTGGTGGTGGGGATGGGGGGAGTTGAACCCCCACGTCCTTTCGGACACACGGACCTGAACCGTGCGCGTCTGCCATTCCGCCACATCCCCGTGGCACGACCCTCGAACGCGGTCGGAAGCGTCGACCCCGCCGTCTCCGGCGGGCCCGGAACATCCTACCCGGTCCTGTGGTCTCGCCTCGACCGGTTACCGTTCCTGCGAGCGGTCACCCTTCGTGGCGGACGAAAGAGTAGCACGGTCCGGAGGGCCGCTCCGAACGGGCCGCCGCGCGGTGGCCGAGCGGCGCGCGAGCTGCATGCGCGCCGTCCAGATACCATCATGTCCTCGGGACCCGAGGAGGAGCCGGTGAGCGTGCTGCAACGCTTCGAGAAGCGTCTGGAAGGCCTGGTAGAAGGGGCCTTCGCCAAGGTCTTCAAAGGGGTGGTCCACCCCGTGGAGATCCTCAACGCCATGCAGCGGGAGGCCGAGGCGCACAAGGCCATCCTCGCTGGTGGCCGCACCCTGGTGCCGAACCGCTACGTGATCGATCTCTCCCCGTACGACCACAGCCGGTTGGCGCCGTACGCCGCCGCCCTGGCCCAGGAGCTGGCCCAGTCGCAGGCGGAGTTCATCGGCGAGCAGGCGTGGACGGTCTACGGCGACGTGATCGTCGAGGTCGAGCGTGGCGAGGGGCTGGACACCGGCATGTTCCGGGTCACCGCCGAGGTCTACACCGGCGGCGAGGTCGCTCCGGTCTCCTCCCCGGGCGGCTACGACCCCGGCCCGCCGGCCTACCCGTCGTACGACCAGGGGGGCGGCTACGGCCCGCCGCCCGGCCACGGCGGCGGCGCGCGCAACGTCCGGCTGGTCTCCGGCGACGGCCGTACCTACCCGTTGCAGATGGGCTCGACCGTGATCGGCCGGGGTGACCAGGCCAACCTGCGCCTGCCCGACGTCGGGATCTCCCGCCGACACGCCCGGCTGGACTTCGACGGCGGCCAGGTCGTGCTGACCGACCTCGGGTCGACCAACGGCACCATGGTCAACGGCCAGCGGGTCTCGGCCGTCGCCCTGAACCCGGGCGACATGATCCAGCTCGGCACCACGACGCTGACCTTCCGCGTGGACGGCTGACCCGCCTTGCCGGAACTCGTCATCACCGTCGCCCGGTTCGGGTTCCTCATCCTGCTGTGGATCTTCGTGTTCACGGTGGTCGGTGTCATCCGTCGGGATCTCTTCGCGGGCGCCCGGTCGGGGCGGCTGGTGGCCGCGCCGCGCGCGGTCGGGGCCTCCACCCAGCAGCAGGCGGCGAAGCCGGCGAAGGTGAAGCGGGGTCGGGCGGCCCACCAGTTGGTGGTCACCGCCGGCCAGCTCGCCGGCACCCGGATCACCCTCGGTGAAGCGCAGATCACCATCGGTCGGGCCGAGGACTCCACCCTCGTCATCACCGATGACTACGCCTCCGCCCGGCACGCCCGGCTGGTGCCCCGGGACGGGCAGTGGTTCGTCGAGGATCTCGGTTCGACTAACGGCACGTACCTCGATCGCGCTAAGGTCACCGGACCAACCCCCGTCCCCCTCGGCGTGCCGATCCGTATCGGCCGCACCTCTCTCGAATTACGGCCATGACTCTGACCCTGCGCTATGCGGCCCACAGCGACCGCGGTCTGATCCGAGACGGAAACCAGGACTCCGTCTACGCCGGGCCGCGGCTCCTCGCCGTCGCCGACGGCATGGGCGGCATGGCCGCCGGTGACGTCGCCAGCAACATCGTCATCGGTGCCATGGCGCCGCTCGACGAGGACGTCCCGGGGGACGCGCTCGTCGACGCGCTGCGATCGGCCGTGGGCACCGCCAACCAGCAGCTCCGCGACACGGTGGACGCCAACCCGCAGCTGGAGGGGATGGGCACCACGCTCACCGCGACCCTCTTCTCGGGCAGCAAGCTCGGCATGGTCCACATCGGTGACTCGCGGGCCTACCTCCTGCGCAACGGTGAGTTCTCCCAGATCACCAAGGACGACACCTACGTCCAGATGCTCGTCGACGAGGGGCGGATCAGCGCGGAGGAGGCGAGCAGCCACCCCCAGCGCTCGCTGCTCACCCGCGCCCTCGACGGCCGGGACATCGACCCGGAATACAGCGTCCGGCAGGTGCTGCCCGGGGACCGCTACCTGATCTGCAGCGACGGCCTCTCCGGCGTGGTCAGCGCGGAGACCATCGGTGACAGCCTGCGCGAGTACACCGACCCGCAGCAGTGCGTCGAGCGGCTGGTGCAGCTCGCCCTGCGCGGCGGCGGCCCGGACAACATCACCGTGATCATCGCGGACGCCACCGACCAGGACATCGTCGAGGCGAGCCCGATCGTCGGCGGGGCCGCGGCCCGGGACCGGGGTATGGCCACCGCCGCCGACGACTCGACCCCGGCCGCCCGCGCGTCGGCGCTGTCCGCGCCGCGTCCGGCCGCGCCGGAGGAGCCGGCGGCCAACCGGGACGACGACCCGGAGCGCCCGCGCCGGCCGCTGCGCACCGCGGCGATGCTGGCGGCCCTGCTGGTCATCCTCGGTGGTGGCCTGTTCGCCGGCTGGAGCTACACCCAGCGGCAGTACTACGTCGGGGCGACCGACAGCGGGCAGCTCGCGGTCTTCCGCGGCGTCCCCGGCCAGGTGGCCGGCCTCGACCTGTCCAGCGTGCACTCGACCAGCCAGGCCAAGCTCGACGACCTCACCCTGGCCGCCCAGGAGCAGGTCAAGCAGGGCATCCAGGCCAAGAGCCGACCGGACGCACTGCGCCGGCTGGCCGAGCTGACCAGCGACGACCCGACCAACCCGAACCTCAAGCCGGTCTGCCCGCCGGTGCCGCCGCTGATCACCGGCTCACCCGTGCCGGCGAACTCGTCGGCGCCGGCCGTCCCGGGCTCACCCAGCCCCGGCGCGACCGGGGTCCCGGGTGCCAACGGCACTCCCACGCCGCCCACCACACCCGACGCCTCGGCCTCCGACGCGGTTCCGCCGGCCGGAGACCCGGCGGGCTGCCGGTCGCCCGAGTGACCGTCGGCTGAGATCCGAGGGACACCTCCTTGACCGCAGCGGCCCACCCGGTAGTCTCGCCCGTCGCGACGGGCGAGCGGCCCGGCGTACGTCTGGCGCGGTCCCGGCGTAACGCCGAACTGTCCCTGCTGGTGCTGGCGATGGTGCTGGTGGCCGCGTACGGGGCGATCGTCGAGGCGAACCTGCTCGACACCGTCACCCGCGACTTCTGGATGCCGGCCGCCGCGCTCGGGCTGGTCTTCCTCGGCATGCACCTGGTGATCAGGTGGCTGGCGCCGTTCGCCGATCCGGCCCTGCTGCCGGCGGTCGCTCTGCTCAACGGCATCGGGGTGGGCTTCCTGCGCCGGCTCGACCTCGGCAAGGCCGCCCCGGCCGACCGGGAGACGCTTGCCATCTTCGCCGGCACCGGCGGCCGGCAGCTGGCCTGGACGCTGGCCGCGGTGGTCCTCGCCGCCGGCCTGCTGGTGCTGATGCGTGACCACCGGGCGGTCTCCCGGTACGCGTACACCCTGGGGCTGGCCGGCATCGTGCTGGTGATGATCCCGGCGGTGCTGCCCGGCCGGTTCTCCGAGATCAACGGCGCGAAGCTGTGGATCAGGGTGGGCGGGTTCAGCATCCAGCCCGGTGAGTTCGCCAAGCTGGCGCTGCTGGTCTTCTTCGCCTACTACCTGGTCCGCAAGCGTGAGGTGCTCTCGCTGGCCAGCCGCCGCATCCTCGGCATCGACTTCCCGCGCGGCCGGGACCTCGGCCCGGTGCTCGGGGTGTGGATGATCAGTCTGCTGGTCCTGGTCTTCGAGAAGGACCTCGGCACCTCGCTGCTCTACTTCGGCATGTTCGTGGTGACCCTCTACATCGCCACCGAACGGGTCAGTTGGCTGCTGATCGGTCTGGTCCTCTTCTTCGGCGGCGCCTACCTCGCGTACGTGCTCGGGGGCACGGTGGGTGGCCCGTTCGCCAACTTCTACACCCGCGCCGAGATCTGGCTCGACCCGTTCGCCGAGCCGTACGACCGGGGTTACCAGCTGGTGCAGGGGCTGCTCGGTCTGGGCAGCGGCGGCCTGTTCGGCTCCGGGCCGGGCGCCGGGGAGCCGCTGGAGATCCCCGAGGTGCAGAACGACTTCATCTTCGCCGGCATCGGTGAGGAGATCGGCCTGTTCGGGTTGACCGCGCTGCTGGTGGTCTACCTGCTCATCGTCGAGCGGGGGCTGCGGGCCGGGCTGGCGGTGCGGGACTCGTTCGGCAAGCTGGTCGCCGGTGGTCTCGCCTTCACCCTGGGCCTGCAGGTCTTCGTGATCGTCGGCGGGATCAGCAAGCTCATCCCGCTGACCGGTCAGACCACCCCGTTCCTCTCCGCCGGTGGTTCGTCGCTGATGGCGAACTGGCTGCTCATCGCGGTGCTGCTGCGGATCTCCGACGCCGCCCGGCGGCCGGTGGCCCAGGGTGGCGGCACGGCGGGCCGACCCGGTGGTGGTCCGCCGGAACAGCTGCACGGTGCTCCCACGGAGGTGATCCGCCCGTGAACGCGCCCCTGCGCCGCGTCGGCGTCGTCGTCATGGTCCTGTTCGGGCTGCTCTTCGCCAACCTGAACTGGATCCAGGCCTACAAGGCGGACGAGTACCGCAACAGCGACTACAACGGCCGGGTCCAGGTGGCCGAGTACGAGCGTCGGCGGGGCAACATCGAGGCCGGCGGCACCGCCGTGGCCACCAGCAAGGAGACCGGCGGCAAGCTGAAGTTCCAGCGCACCTACCCCGGCGGGTCGAAGTACGCCCACGTGCTCGGTTACAAGCCGGTCAACCTGGCCGACACCGGCATCGAGCGGTTGGAGAACGACTTCCTCGCCGGTACCAGCGACGCCCTGCTCGGCAACCGGATCAAGGACATGTTCACCGGTGACGAGACCGGCGGCGGCAACGTGCTGCTGAGCATCTCCAAGCGCGCCCAGGACACCGCGTACGAGCAGTTGCGCAACAACCGCAACGGGGTGAAGAAGGGCGCGGCGATCGCCATCGACCCGCGTACCGGTGCGGTGCAGGCGCTCGTCTCGATGCCCGGCTTCGACCCGAACCCGCTTGTCGACCACGACACCAACGTGGCCTCGGCGGCCTACAACAAGTACGAGCAGGACCCGGACGGCCCGCTGAAGAACCGGGCGCTGTCGGAGGTCCTGCCACCCGGCTCCACCTTCAAGATCGTGATCGCCGCCGCCGCGTTGGAGAACGGGGTCGGCAAGGACACCGAGATCCCGGCCGGGGCGAGCTGGACCCCGCCGACCTCGGGCACGCCGATCCGCAACGCCGCCGCGTCGATCTGCCCGGAGGCGCAGGTCACCCTGATCGACGCGGTCACCGAGTCGTGCAACACCGGCTTCGCCCAGCTCGGCGTCCGGCTCGGCGCGGACACGGTGAAGGAGAAGGCCCGACAGTTCGGCTTCGAGCAGGACGACCTCACCGTCGGCCAGCTCGGCGAGGGGGGCCTGCCGGTGGCGGCCAGCCGGACCGGGGACATGCAGAACCCCGACGGCGGCACCGACCCGGCCGCGCTGGCCCAGTCCTCCATCGGCCAGAACAACGTCCGGATGACCCCGTTGCAGGGGGCGCTGATTGCCGGCTCGGTCGCCAACAAGGGCCGGCAGATGCGCCCCTACCTGGTCAAGCAGCTCCTCGGGCCGGACCGCACCACCAGCTACTACAACGCCCAGCCCCGGGAGCTGCGCCAGCCGGTCAGCGGCCAGGTCGCCGACGACCTGCGGGACATGATGGTCAGCGTGGTGAAGAACGGCACCGGTCGCTCCGCCGACATCGACGGCTACACGGTCGGCGGCAAGACCGGCACCGCCCAGTCCGCCCCGGACCGGCCCGACCACGGCTGGTTCATCGGCTTCGCCCTGGACAAGAACGGCAACGCCGTCTCCGCCGTCTGCGTGGAGCTGGAGCAGGCCGGCAGCGGCGGCAGCGCCGAGGCGGCCCGGATCGGTGGCCGGATCATGCAGGCGGCCATCGCCGATGCGGGGGGCCGCTGACATGCTCAGCCCCGGGGTGCAGCTCGGCAACCGCTACCGTCTCGACGAGCGGATCGCCAGCGGCGGCATGGGCGACGTGTGGCGCGGCACCGACCAGGTGCTGGGCCGTACGGTGGCGGTGAAGAGCCTGCTCCCGGCGCTGCTCGACGAGCCCGGCTTCGCCGAACGCTTCCGCGGCGAGGCGCGCACCATGGCCACCATCAACCACCCCGGCGTGGTCGACGTCTACGACTTCGGCAGCGACCAGCAGATCGCCTTCCTGGTGATGGAGTACGTCGAGGGTGACGCCCTGTCGGCGACGCTCAGCCGGGTCGGCCGGCTCACCCCGGCCCGGACGATGGCGCTGCTCGCCCAGGCCGCCGACGCGCTGCACGCCGCCCACGAGAAGGGCATCGTGCACCGCGACGTCAAGCCGGGCAACCTGCTCGTGCGGCCGAACGGCACGCTGGTGCTCACCGACTTCGGCATCGCCCGGTCCGAGCTGGTCGGCCAGCTCACCGCCGCCGGGTCGGTGCTCGGCACCGCCTCGTACATCTCCCCTGAGCAGGCCACCGGCGCGGTCGCCACGCCCGCCTCCGACGTGTACGCGCTCGGTGTGGTGGCCTACCAGTGCCTCGCCGGCCGGCGGCCGTTCGAGGGGGACAACCCGCTTGAAATCGCGATGAAGCACGTGCGGGACACTCCCCGCCCGCTGCCCGGGGACATTCCGCCGCCGGTCAAGGCGATCGTGGAGCGGGCGATGGCCAAGGAGCCCGGCCACCGTTGGCCGAGCGCCGCCGCGCTCGCCTCCGTCGCCCGGCAGGCTAAGCAGGCCCTCTCCCAGCAGGCCCGTGCCGGTGGCGGACATCCCGGCCCGGTCTCCGGTGGCCCGGTGTCCGGGGCACCGGCGTCCCCGGCCGGCCCGATGGCCCGCGCCCAGGTGCCCGCCGTACCCCGGCAGCAGTCCGGCGTGCCGGCCCACCCGCACCGGCCGGCGGTGAGCGGGCAGGCACGGCCCCCGGTGGGTGGGCAGCAGGCCCGGCCGGCGATGGGTGGGCAGCAGGCCCGGCCGGCGGTCGCGGCCCGGCACCCGCAGCCGCAGCCGCAGTCACAGCCGGTGAACCAGCGTCCACCGGCCCAGGCCAACCCGATGACCCGGCCCTACCCGCAGCAGTCCCGGGGGGCGGCCCCCGTGCCGTCCGCCCAGCTCCGCGCGGACCGGCCCGTGTACGCCCGGCAGCCCCTCCCACCCCCCGCCCCGCCCGCCCGTTCCCGGTCCGGCATGGTGGCCCTGGCGATCCTGCTGGCGGTGCTGGTGCTGGTCTGCTCCGGTGTGCTCGCGTACGCGACCCGGCAGGGCAACCTGGCCACCGATCCCGGTGCGCCGGGCACGACGTCCGGCGCGCTGAGTGCCCTCGGACGCGACGATCCGGCCGGGACGTCGTACCGTCGGGTGGTACGGCTCGGACCGGGTGCCGGCGAGACGACGACGAGCGAAGGACGACGAACGCGATGACAGCCCAGGCCCGCCTGCTCGGTGGCAGGTACCAGGTCGGCGAGCTGCTCGGTTACGGCGGCATGGCCGAGGTGCACCGCGGTCGGGACCTCCGGCTCGGTCGGGACGTCGCGATCAAGATGCTCCGGACGGACCTGGCCCGGGACGCCACCTTCCAGATGCGGTTCCGGCGGGAGGCGCAGAACGCCGCCTCGCTGAACCACCCGGCGATCGTCGCCGTCTACGACACCGGCGAGGAGACCGCCCCGACCGGGGAGACCCTCCCGTTCATCGTGATGGAGTTCGTGAACGGGCGGACCCTCAAGGAGGTCCTCGGCGTCGAGGGGCGGCTCCAGCCGCGCCGGGCGCTGGAGATCTGCGCCGACATGTGCGCGGCCCTGGAGTTCAGCCACCGGCACGGGATCATCCACCGGGACATCAAGCCCGGCAACGTGATGCTGACGCAGACCGGTCAGGTCAAGGTGATGGACTTCGGCATCGCCCGCGCGCTGGCCAGCGGCGCCACCACGATGACGCAGACCAGCGCGGTGATCGGCACGGCCCAGTACCTCTCCCCCGAGCAGGCGCGCGGCGAGGCCGTCGACGCCCGCTCCGACGTGTACGCCGCCGGCTGCGTGCTGTTCGAGCTGGTCTGCGGCCACCCGCCGTTCGTCGGTGACAGCCCGGTCAGCGTGGCGTACCAGCACGTGCGGGAGGCCCCGCCGACGCCGAGCGACATCAACCCGGACGTCACCCCGGCGATCGACGCGATCGTGCTCAAGGCGCTGTCGAAGAACCCGCTCAACCGCTACCAGAGCGCCGGTGAGATGCGGGCCGACCTGCTCCGCGCCGCCGCCGGCCGGCCGGTGATGGCCACCCCCGTCCTGAGTCAGGACGAGACGACCCCGATGGCCGCGGCGGCGAGCGGCTACCCGACCCAGGTGGTGGGGCAGCAGACCCGGCAGATCCCGGCCCGGGTCGGTGACCCGCAGCGGCGCAGGAGTTCGGCCTGGGTGATCGCGGCGTTCGCGACGGTCGGCGTCCTGGCGGTGATCGCCCTGGTAGCGGCGCTGCTGATGAACGGTCAGGAGCCGAAGAAGAGCCCGGTGCCCAACCTGGCGGGCAAGACGCAGGACGTCGCGTTCGCCGAGATCCGCAACTCCGGTCTGGTGCCGGCGACCGGCGACCAGGTCTTCGACAGCACCTGCAAGGTGGGCACGGTGGTCAGGCAGGACCCGCCGGCCGGCACCGCGCTGGAGGAGAACGGCCAGGTGACGGTGAGCCTCTGCGGCGGCAAGCCCGAGGTCAGCATCCCCAACGGCCTCAAGGGCAGCAAGGTCGAGAGCGCCCAGACCCGGCTCAAGGACGAGAAGTTCACCGTCAAGGTGGTGACGAAGGACAGCGAGGAGAGCGAGGACATCGTCCTCGACGTGTCCCCGCCCGAGGGCGAGAAGGTGCCGGAGGGCACCGAGGTGACCCTGACCGTCTCCCGGGGCAACGTCCGGGAGGTGCCGGACGTCAAGGATCTCAGCCAGACGGAGGCCACCCGGGCCCTGCAGAACGCCGGTTTCAAGGTCAACCCGGAACTCGGCTCGGAGGTTCCGGCGGACGAGGCCGGCAAGGTGCAGAGCCAGAACCCGAAGGCCGGCACCAAGAAGGCCAAGGGGAGCACGGTCACCATCGTGGTGAGCGTGCCGGAGGTGACCGAGTCGCCGACGCCGCCGGCACCGACCACGCCGGTGCCGACCACCACACCGCCCGGTGACGGCACGGGGGGCGGGTTCCCGCTGCCCACCCCGCCGTTCCGCAGCGACGACGACTGACCCGTACCCCCGGACGTACCGGGCCCGGCTCTGCCCGCCGGACCGGGACGGACAGGCGTCGAGGGTACGGCGGGCGCGGGCCGGGACGGAGAGGCGTCGGGTGGGCGGCGGGCCGGTGCGGCGGCCCGTCAGAGGGTGGCGAAGGCGGCCCGGCGGCGGGCGTCGACCTCGGCGGCCAGCTCCGGGGCGCGTTCCAGGGCCTCCGGGTGGCCGCACGCGGAGACCCAGTTGGCCAGCATCAGGTGGCCGCCCTCGGTGAGCACCGACTCCGGGTGGAACTGCACCCCCTCGATCGGCAGCGTCCGGTGCCGCATCGCCATCACCACGCCGGAGGCCGTCCAGCCGGTGACCTCCAGCTCGTCGGGCAGCGTCTCGGGCAGCACCGCCAGCGAGTGGTAGCGGGTGGCGGTGAACGGGTCGGGCAGGCCGGCCAGCACCCCGACCGAGTGGTGCCGCACCTCGGAGGTCTTGCCGTGCAGCAGTTCGGGGGCCCGGGTGACGGTGCCGCCGAACGCCTCCCCGATCGCCTGGTGGCCCAGGCAGACGCCGAAGATCGGCAGCTCGCCGGCGTACCGGTCGATGACGTCGAGGCAGATGCCGGCACGGTCCGGACTGCCCGGCCCCGGCGAGAGCAGGATGCCGGCCGCGCCGACCCGACCGACCTCGGCGACGTCGATCTCGTCGTTGCGCCGGACCTCGCACTCCACCCCGAGCTGCCCCAGGTACTGCACGAGGTTGAAGACGAAGGAGTCGTAGTTGTCGATCACGAGGACGCGCATGGGCTCACCGGCTTGGGGAGGGGGCGGGCGGGGTGTTGTTCCGGTCGGTGTCGTACGGCAGGTCGTGCCCGTCGCCGGCCGGCGCGTCCGGGTCGACGGCGGAGTCGCCGCCCGGGTTGCCGGAGTCCTGGGTGACCTGCACGTCGTCGAAGGGCAGCAGCGGCTCGGCCCAGGGGAACACCACGTACCAGAGCAGCGCCACCGTCGCGGTGGCGAGCAGCACCGAGCCGATCAGCTTGCCGGGCAGCCCGAAGGGCAGCTTGCGCCAGATCCAGGAGTACATCGTCGTCAGCCCCTCAGCTCCGGCGGCGGGCCCTGCGACTTGGGCTGCGTACGGTCGAGCTCGGCGTGGACGATCAACCGCTGGTAGTTGTCGAACTTCGGGTTGCAGGTGGTGAGGGTGAGCAGCTTGCGGGTGGGTTTCGCGTTCGGCTCGCCGGGCACCGGGGCGACCACCTCGACCTGGTCGGGGCGGACGATCCGGGACTGGTACACCTTGTAGACGTACCAGTCCTGCTTGCCCTCCAGGAGGATCGCGTCGCCGGACTTCAGCTCGTCGAGACGCCAGAAGGTGGCCCGGTTGCGGTGCCCGGCGACGGAGAAGTTGCCCACCTCGCCGGGGAGCGCGCTCTTCGGGTAGTGGCCCGGGGCGTACCGGATGTCCTCCTGGGTGACGCCCTCGACGACGACCCAGTTCTTGTCGAGGCTGGGGATGTAGAGCCCGGCGATGGGCTGGCCCTCAGCCGGGGCGACCGCCTTGGCCGGACCGGGGCTGACCGTCGGGTCGCCGGTCGGGCCCCACGCCTGGGCGAGTTGCTGGTTGAGCTTGCTCTGGTGGGCGTCGACCAGGGCGGACTTGCCCCAGATCTCGTATCCGGCGAAGAGGAGCACCACCAGGCCGAAGGTGATCAGCACCTCGCCGCTGACCCGGACGCCGGTCCGCAGCCGGGAGGCGAAGGTGGGCCGGGTCAGCTCCGAGTAGACGCTCTTGTAGCCCTTCCCGGTCTGCTCCGGGCGTAGCTGCACCACCCGTTCACCGCGGCGGGGTGGCGGGGGCGGGACGGGGTCGCCGGCCCCGTCGGGTTCGGGGGCGGGTGGCACCGCGCCCATCAGCGCGGTGGAGTCGAGCGCCGGGCCGGTCGGCCGGGCCGGCAGCACCGGGAGCAGCGCCGTCGCCGCCGGGTCGACCGTGCGGTCCGGCTGCCGACCGGTGGGCGCGGGCGGGATGGGGCGGCCCGGCCAGGCGGGCGGCG
>NZ_JACGMO010000163.1:0-14446 GCF_015354745.1 Micromonospora sp. S-DT3-3-22 | reverse complement strand
GTCGACGTGGCCGGCGGGGTCGGGTCGGTCCCGCCGGTGCCCGCGATGGCGCCGGAGCCGGCCGGTGCCGCGGTCCCGGCGGCGACCGTGCCGCCGTCGGCGCTGTCCGGCCCGGTGCCGGCGACGGGCCGGGGCACCTTCCGCTACGACGACCGGGCCGGGGCGACGCTCGGCCGGTCCGGCGGCGTGCGGCGCTACCGGGTGGCCGTGGAGGTCGGCTCCGGCGAGGACGTCCGCGCCTTCTCCGACCAGGTGCAGGCGGCCCTGGCCGGGCCGGGGAGTTGGGTGGACGGCGGCCGGCTGCGGCTGCGCCGGGTGCCGGGGAACGCGCCTGCCGACTTCACCGTGCAGTTGGCGACCCGCAGCACGGCGGGGCGGCTGTGCCGGGCCGGGGGTGTGGACATCCGGGTCGGTGGCGTGCCGTACACGTCGTGCCGTGCGCCGGGAAAGGTGATCATCAACCTGGACCGGTGGCGGACGTCGGTGCCGCACTTCGTCCGGGCCGGGGTGCCGCTGCCGGTCTACCGGACGTATGTGGTGAACCACGAGGTGGGCCACCAGTTGGGGCACCGTCACGAGGGGTGTCCGGGGGCGGGCCGGCCGGCGCCGGTGATGCAGCAGCAGTCGCTGTTCCTGCGGGGCTGCACGGCGAACCCGTGGCCGTACCTGGACGGTCGCCGGTACGCCGGCCCGGCGCTCTGAACCCCCGTTGCCGCCCGTGGGGTGTCCGGTCCCGGTGCCGGTTGTCGGGCGGTTACCGGAGAAGTGAAACATGTTCTTGTAATTTGCGGCAATAGCGGGTTTATGCCCGATTAGTCTGCCATGCTGGCCGGGTGAGCACCGAGTCCGCCGAGCGCCCGGAGCCGCCGGACGCCGGCCGGCCCGACCCGCGCCACACCGACCCGTACGCCGCCGACCCCTACCGGGCCGGCCCGCGCTCCGCGTGGTGGCACGGCGAGCCGGGTGTCGGGCCGCGCCGCAGCCGCCGGATGCGCCGTCGTCGTCGCCGGGCCGTCCTGCTCGGCCTGGCCCTGCTCGGCGCGGGCGCGGGCGGGTTCGTCACCCTCCACCCCGGGCACGGCCCGAGCCGCCCCGAACAGGTCGCCGGGCGGGTGGCCGACGGGGCCGGTGGTGGCCGGCTGCCCGACGCGGTACGCGCGGAGCGGACCGCCGTCGCCTACCCGCGCAGCGGACCCGGCCGCTTCACCGCCGCCGACGGCCGCTCCGAGGTGTACGGCTTCGACGGCCCGCTGCACCGCTACCGGATCGAGGTGGAACAGGACACCGGGCAGGACGTGGACGCGTTCGCCGCCGCCGTCGACGAGACGCTGGGCGACCCGAACAGCTGGATCCGCTCCGGCGAGCTGCGGTTGCAGCGGGTGCCGGAGATCGCCGCCGCCGACTTCACCATCTATCTCGCCACCCCGGCCACCTCCGAGCGGATGTGTGCCGAGGGTGGGCTGGACACCGAGGGCTACACCTCCTGCCGGCTGCCCGGCCGGGTGGTCATCAACCTGGCCCGCTGGATGGAGGCGGTGCCGGACTACGGGGCGCCCCTGTCGGTCTACCGGACGTACGTGGTCAACCACGAGGTGGGGCACGAACTCGGCGAGGAACACCAGGCCTGCCCCGGCCCCGGCGAGCCGGCCCCGGTCATGCAGCAGCAGACGTACGGGCTGGACGGCTGCGTGGCGAACGCCTGGCCGTACGTCGACGGCTCGCTCTACTCCGGCGATCTCGTGCCCGGCAGTTGAGATATTCCCGCTCCCGCATGTCGGACGGGGTGTCACTGCTCATGGCCGAGGGGTGGTCGTCCGAGCAACAATGGCTCGGTTCGCCATCAGCCGATCACCGGGGAGTCCACCGTGTCGTTGCCCCCGCTCGTCGAACCCGCCGCCGAGCTGACCGTTGACGAGATCCGTCGCTACTCCCGTCACCTGATCATCCCCGATGTGGGGGTCGAGGGGCAGAAGCGGTTGAAGAACGCCCGGGTGCTCTGTGTGGGTGCCGGTGGCCTCGGTTCGCCGGCCCTGATGTACCTGGCCGCCGCCGGGGTCGGGACGCTCGGCATCATCGACTTCGACACCGTCGACGAGTCCAACCTCCAGCGCCAGATCATCCACGGCGTCTCCGACATCGGCCGGTCCAAGGCCGAGTCCGCCGCGGCGTCGATCCGCGAGATCAACCCGCTGGTCCAGGTGGAGATCCACAACACCGCGCTGGACCGGGAGAACGTCCGGGACATCTTCGCCCGGTACGACCTGATCGTCGACGGCACCGACAACTTCGCCACCCGCTACATGGTCAACGACGCGGCGGTGCTGCTCGGCAAGCCGTACGTCTGGGGGTCGATCTACCGGTTCGACGGCCAGGCGTCGGTCTTCTGGGCCGAGCACGGCCCCTGCTACCGCTGCCTCTACCCGGAGCCCCCGCCGCCCGGCATGGTGCCGTCCTGCGCCGAGGGCGGCGTGCTCGGCGTGCTCTGCGCGTCGATCGGCTCGATCCAGGTCAACGAGGCGATCAAGCTGCTCGCCGGGATCGGCGAGCCGCTGGTCGGCCGGCTGATGGTCTACGACGCCCTGGAGATGAGCTACCGCAAGATCAAGGTCCGGAAGGACCCGAACTGCGTGCTCTGCGGGGAGAACCCCACGGTCACCGACCTGCTGGAGGACTACGAGGACTTCTGCGGCGCGGTCTCCGAGGCGGCCCAGGAGGCGATCGTCGACGCGACCATCACCGCCACCGAACTCAAGGAGTGGCAGGACGCCGGCAAGGACATCTTCCTGGTCGACGTCCGGGAGCCCGCCGAGTACGAGATCGTCCGGATCCCCGGCTCCACCCTGATCCCCAAGGGCGAGATCATCTCGGGCGAGGCGCTGGCCAAGCTCCCGCAGGACAAGCAGGTCGTGCTGCACTGCAAGTCCGGGGTCCGCTCCGCCGAGGCGCTCGCCGCGCTCAAGGCGGCCGGGTTCCGCGACGCGGTGCACGTCCAGGGCGGGGTGCTCTCCTGGATCAAGCAGATCGATCCCTCGCTGCCCGCGTACTGACCCGGGCCCGGGTCCGGGGGCGGTGCCGAACCGCCCCCGGCCCCGACCGATTCCCCGAGGCGGGATCGCGTTCGCGCCGGTAGCGTCAGCGCCGTGGTGGACTTGGATGCCGCGATCGGCTTCGTCGTGGCGCACGGCGACGCGGTGGATCGCGCCCGGCTGTCCTGGTTGCGCACCGGTGCGCCCGTACCCCCCGACCTGCTCGACGCGGCCGAGGTCGGGCAGACCCCCGACGGCGGCTGGCCGGCCCTGCTCGGCGGTGACGTGCCGTCCATCGACGCCACCTGCTTCCGCCTCGCCGAGCTGGACGACCTCGGCGCGCTCGGCCGGCCGGCGGCCCGGCACGCCCTGGACTGGCTGGCCGCCCGGCAACTGCCCGACGGCGGCTGGGACGAGGATCCGAGGCTGGCCGGCAGCGCCCCCGAATGGGCCACCCCGGGCGACCCGGAGGCCCGGCTCTACCTCTCCGCCAACGCCGCGTTCTGGCTCAGCGTCGCTGGTCGGGACGCCCGCGCCGCCGGCCCGCTGGACCACCGCGTCGGCGGCGCGTACGCCGGGGTGGTGCAGGCGGCGGCGCAGTCCCTGGCCGGGCAGCTCGCCCCGGACGGCAGCTGGCCGTCGTTCCTGGCCGCCGGCTGGTTGAGCGCGGCCGTGCTGCACCGCCAGCAGCTCTACTACGAGTCGGCCCGGATCCAGGCGGTGCTGGCCGAGCGGATGCCGAAGCTCTCCCCGGCCGACGTGGCCGCGCTGGCCGCCACGCTGCGCCGGGTCGAGGTGGGCGAGGAGCAGTGGGTGCTGGTGTCGGCCCGCAAGCGGCTCGCCGCGACCCAGCGCAGCGACGGCGGCTGGGACAGCGACGACGGCCACCAGTTCGACGTGCACACCACGCTCACCGCGATCCGCGCCTGCCGCCCGATCGGGCCGGTCTTCCCACCGGGGTCGCCGATCGCCCCACCGGGGTCACCGGCGGTCCGGCGGGTCCGCCCGGTCCCCCCGACCGACGACGAGCCCGGCACCTGGTGACCCCGGTCCCCGGTCCGGCCGGCGCCGGGCCGTGGGCGGGACGACCCGACCGGCGGACGGCCGGCCCGGCACCCACCGGCCGGAGCGGACCGCTCAGCGCAGGTGACCGTCGCCGGTCACCACGTACTTGGTGGAGGTCAGCTCGGGCAACCCCATCGGCCCCCGGGCGTGCAGCTTCTGGGTGGAGATGCCGATCTCCGCGCCGAAGCCGAACTCGCCGCCGTCGGTGAACCGGGTGGAGGCGTTGACCATCACCGCCGCCGCGTCCACCCGGGCCACGAACTCCCGGGCGGCGGCCTGCGAGTCGGTGACGATCGCCTCGGTGTGCCCGGTGCCGTAGCGGCGGATGTGCGCGACCGCCGCGTCGAGTGAGTCGACCACGGCGACGGAGATGTCGGCCGAGAGGTACTCGGTGGCGAAGTCCTCGTCGGTGGCGGCCACCACGGCGGGGGAGTACGCGGCGACCTCGGGTGAGCCGTGCACGGTCACCCCGGCCTCGGCGAACGCGGCCAGCACGACCGGCAGGAAGGTGTCGGCGACGTCGGCGTGCACCAGCAGCGACTCGGCGGTGTTGCAGGTGCTCAGGCGCTGGGTCTTGGCGTTCAGGGCGATCGCCACCGCCTTGGCCTGGTCGGCGGCGGCGTCCACGTAGACGTGGCAGTTGCCCACCCCGGTCTCGATCACCGGCACCGTCGACTCCTCGACCACGGTGCGGATCAGCGACGCGCCGCCGCGCGGGATCAGCACGTCGACCAGGCCCCGGGCCCGCATCAGCTCCTTGACCGAGTCGCGGGAACCGGCGTCGAGCAACTGCACCGCGTCGGCCGGCAGGCCCGCCCCGGCGACCGCGTCGCGCAGCACCGCCACCAGCGCCGCGTTGGAGTGCGCCGCCGAGGACGACCCGCGCAGCAGCGCCGCGTTGCCGGACTTCAGGCAGATGCCGGCGGCGTCCACTGTCACGTTGGGCCGCGCCTCGTAGATGATGCCGACCACCCCGAACGGCACCCGGACCTGCCGCAGCTCCAGCCCGTTGGGCAGGGTCGAACCCCGGACCACCTCGCCCACCGGGTCGGGCAGCGCGGCCATCTCGCGCAGCGCGTCGGCGATGCCGGCCACCCGGCCCGCGTCGAGGGCGAGCCGGTCCAGCACGGCCGCGCTCAGCCCGGCCTCCCGCCCGGCCGCCAGGTCCGCCGCGTTCGCGGTGAGGATCTCCGGCGTACGCGTCACCAGCGCGTCGGCCATCGCGTGCAGCGCGGCATCCTTGACCGTACGGGTGGCCACGGCGAGGGCCTCCGCCGCGTCCCGGGCCCGCCGGGCCTGCTCGACGACGCTCATTGCGTACTCCTTCGGATCTCTCGGAAGCGCCCGCGCGGGACGCCTGACGTCACAGCAGCACCAGGTCGTCGCGGTGGACGACCTCACGTTCGTACGCCGGACCGAGCGCCGCGGCGAGTTCGGAGGTGGAGCGGCCGAGCAGGCCGGGCAGCTCCACCGCGTCGTAGTTGACCAGGCCCCGGGCCACCGACGCCCCGTCGACGTCGACCAGGTCGACCGGGTCGCCGGCGGTGAACGTGCCGTCCACGGCGGTGATGCCGGCCGGCAGCAGCGACTTGCGCCGGCCCACCACGGCCTGCACCGCGCCCGGGTCGAGGTGCAGCCGGCCCCGGGGCGCGGTGGCGTGCGCCAGCCAGAACAGCCGGGCCGCCGGGCGTCGCCGGGCCGGGTGGAAGAACGTGCCCACCGGTTCCCCGGCCAGGGCCGCGCCGGCCAGCGGGGCGGCGGTCAGCACCACCGGGATGCCGAAGCCGGTGGCGATCCGGGCCGCCTCGACCTTGGTGATCATGCCGCCGGTGCCGACCCCGGCCCGGCCGGCCCCGCCGATGTCCACGCCGGCCAGGTCGGCCTCGCCGCGTACCTCGGTGATCCGGGTGCTGCCGGGGCGGGCCGGGTTGCCCGTCCACAGCGCGTCGACGTCGGAGAGCAGCACCAGCAGGTCGGCGTCGACCAGGGCGGCGACCAGGGCGGCCAGCCGGTCGTTGTCGCCGAACCGGATCTCCTCGGTGGCGACCGTGTCGTTCTCGTTGACGATCGGCACCGCCCGCAGGTCGAGCAGCTTGCGCAGGGTCCGGTACGCGTTGCGGTAGTGCGCCCGCCGGGTCACGTCGTCGACGGTGAGCAGGACCTGCCCGACGGTGAGCCGGTGCCGGGCGAAACCGGCCGCGTACCGGCCGATCAGCAGGCCCTGGCCGACGCTGGCGGCGGCCTGCTGGGTGGCCAGGTCGCGCGGGCGGCGGGGGAGCCCGAGTGGGGCGAGCCCGGCGGCGATCGCCCCGGATGAGACCAGCACCACCTCGCGGCCGGCGGCGGCGAGCGCGGCGAGGGCGTCGACCAGGGTGTCGACCCGGGCGTCGTCCAGGCCGCCGGTCGCGGTGGTCAGCGAGGACGAACCGATCTTGACGACGATCCGTCGGGCCTGGGTGACTGCTTCACGCACCCGCCCATTCTGCGCGGTCGGTCCCGGCGGACCCCGCCGCGTTCCCATATCCTGGCCGGTCGTGACGCCTGAGGAGTACGTGGAGGCGGTGCTCGCGCTGGTCGAGCGGATACCGCCGGGCCGGGTGATGTCCTACGGGGCGATCGCCGACGCGCTGGCCGAGCGGTCCGGGCGGGCCTCGGCCCGGCTGGTCGGCTCGATCATGGCCCGGCACGGTGGCGGGGTGCCCTGGCACCGGGTGGTGAACGCGGCCGGCCGGCTGCCACCCGGGCACGAGGCGCGGGCGCGGGCCCTGCTGCGGGCCGAGGGCTGCCCGCTGCGCGGTGCCGGGGTGGATCTGGATGCCGCCAAATGGTGGCCGGATGAGGGGCGGTGACCCGGCGGTAACGTGAGTAACATTCGGCCGCATGGACGCGCCGCCGGCCGGGCCCGGCTCCCCACCCGCCGGCCCGCCCGCGCCGGCTGCCGACCGGTCCGCGCCGGCTGCCGGCCCGTCGGCGTCGGACGTTGGCCCGCCCGCGCCGGACGGCGGTCCGGCCCGGTCGACCGGCGCTGAGGGGGTTGGACTACCGCGTCGGGTGCACGCCGGTTACGCGCTCGGTTCGCTGGCCACCGGGGCGTTCGGCACCGTGCCCGGGTTGCTGCTGCTGCCCTACCTGACCGACACGCTCGGGGTGGCCGCCGGGCTGGCCGCCCTGCTGGTGCTGCTGCCCAAGGCGTGGGACGTGCTGGTCAACCCCGTCGCCGGGCGGATCTCCGACCGGACCCGCTCCCGGTGGGGGCCGCGCCGGCCGTGGCTGCTCGGTGCCGGGCTCGCCCTGGCGGCGCTCTTCGCCGCCATCTTCGCCGCCCCCTTCGGCGTCGGGCCGGCCGCCGGGGCGTACGTGGCCGTCGCGTTCCTCGCCACCGCCACCGCGTTCGCCTTCTTCCAGGTCCCGTACGTGGCGATGCCCGCCGAACTGACCGACGACGCGGCGGAGCGTACCCGGCTGATGGGCTGGCGGGTCGCGGTGCTGGCGCTGGCCATCCTGATCTCCGGCGCGGTGGCCCCGGTGGTGGTGACCGCCGGCGGCGAGGGGGTGGCCGGGCACCGCTGGATGGGGGTGTTCGTCGCGGCGCTGATCGCGCTCGGCGCGCTCGGCGCGTTCCTCGGCACCCGGTCGGCGGCGACCGGCACGGTGACCGCCACCGAGCCGACGCTGCGCGCCCAGCTCGCGGTGGTCGCCGCCGACCGGCCGTTCCGGGCGCTGCTGCTCTGCTTCGTCGTCCAGTCCGCCGGGGTGGCGACCATCCTGGCCGGGGTCAGCTACTTCGCCGCCCAGATCCTGCGCGACCCGACCACCGGGCCCACCGTGCTGTTCGCCTGCTTCGTCGGGCCGGCGCTGCTGGTGATGCCGCTGTGGACCCGGCTCGGCGCGCGACTGGGCAAGAAGACCGCGCTGGTCGTCGCCTCGCTGCTGCTGGCCGCCGGTGCGGCGGCGCTGGTGGCCGCGCCGGTGCTGCCCGCCGCCGTTGTCTACGCGGTGGTCGCGCTGCTCGGGGTCGGGTACGCCGGCCAGCAGGTCTTCGCCCTCGCCCTGCTGCCCGACTGCGTGGCCACCTCGACCGCGCGCACCGGCCGCCGCCAGGCGGGGGTGTTCACCGGCCTGTGGACCGCCGGCGAAACCTTCGGCCTGGCCCTCGGCCCTGGCATCTACGGCCTGGTCCTGGCCCTGTCCGGCTACGTCTCCTCGGCCACCGGCACCGCCGCCCCCCAGTCCGACACCGCCCGCCTAGGCGTCCTCCTCGGCTTCACGGTCGTCCCGGCCCTCCTGATCGCCCCCGCCACCCTCCTCCTCCGCCCCCACCCCTACCACCCCCCACCCCCCACCCACCCCGTCGATCATGGAGTTGTGGTGGGGACGAAAGCCGCGAAAACCCACGGAAAGGCCACCACAAGTCCATGATCGACGAGAACGGGGTGCCTGCCGAGCGGGTGCTGGACGAGATTCGGCAGCTGCGGGTAGGGGATCGGCCGGTGCACGGGGGGCGGTTGTTCGCCTACGTGTACGACCCGGGGGTGGCGGGGCTCGACGCACTGGGGGCGGCGGCCCACGCGGAGAGCGCGCATGTGAACGGGCTGGATCCGACCGCCTTCCCGTCCCTGCTGGCGATGGAGAACTGGCTCGTCGGGGCGGCCGGCGGGCTGCTCGGCGGCGGGCCGGGCAGTACCGCGCCGGACGTGGTGGGCAGCGTCACCAGCGGTGGGACCGAGTCGCTGATCCTGGCCGTCAAGGCCGCCCGGGACGCCCGCCCGGAGCTGACCGCACCCCGGATCGTGGTGCCGGCCAGCGGGCACGCCGCCTTCGCCAAGGCCGCCCACCTGCTACGGGTCACCCTCGACACGGTTCCCGTCGACCCGGTCACCCTGCGCCCGTCAGTGGCGGACATGGCCGCCGCGATCGGCCCGCAGACGGTGCTGGTGGCCTGCTCCGCCCCGTCGTACGCGCACGGGGTGGTCGACCCGGTGGCCGGGATCGCGCAGGTCGCGGCGGCGGCCGGGGTGCGCTGCCACGTGGACGCCTGCTTCGGCGGCTGGACCCTGCCCTACCTGCGTCGCCTCGGCGTGCCGGTGCCACCGTTCGACTTCACCGTCGACGGGGTCACCTCGATCTCCGTCGACCTGCACAAGTACGCGTACGCCCCGAAGGGGGTGTCGGTGCTGCTGCACCGGGACGCGACGCTGCGCTCCCCGCAGTACTTCGCGTACGCCGACTGGCCCGGCTACACCATGATCAACCCGGTGCTCGCCTCCACCCGTTCCGGTGGCCCGATCGCCGCCGCGTACGCCACCCTGCGGCACCTCGGCGACGACGGCTACCTGCGGTTGGCCGCCACCACCCGGGACGCCGTCGGTTGCCTGGCCGCCGCCGTCCGGGACGTCGACGGGCTGCGGCTGATGGCCGAACCGGAAGCCACAGTGGTCTGCTTCACCAGCACCGACCCGGCGCTCGACCTGTTCGTCCTGGTCGACGAACTGACCGCCCGGGGCTGGCACACCCAACCCCAGCTCCGGTACGCCGACCTGCCCGCCAGCGTGCACCTCACGGTGACCGCCTCGGTGGCCCCCCGGGTGGCCGAGTTCGGCCCGGACCTGGCCGCCGCGGTGGCCGCCGCCCGCCGGGCCGGGCCGGTCGAGCTGCCGGCCGACCTGGTCGCCCTGGCCGGATCGTTGAGCCCTGAGGCGCTCACCCCCGAGCTGATCGGTGGACTCGCCGCCGGCCTGGGGCTCGGCGCCGGGCCGCCGGACCGGATGGCGGTGGTGAACACCCTGCTCGACGCCGCCCCCGCCGCGCTGCGGGAACGGCTCCTGGTGGAGTTCGTCGGCCTCCTGCAACGCCCCACCTGGTGACCCCCACGTCCCATCCGTCGCGGCGGGTGGCCGCAGGAGCGTGGCGGCGTCGCCGGGAGGCCACGCTGGTCGGCCTCGGCCTCGGCCGCACCGCCGGGACGCGCGACGGGCCCGGCGGGGCGGGTCCGTCGGGACGCGGGACGGGCCCGGCCGGTCCGGGGGTCACGCCGGGCGACTGTGGTTGACTGTCCCTGGGCGGACAGCGGTTAGGCGGGGACGGGAGGCGGTCGTGCAGTTGCCGGGAGTGCTCGGCGAGCCGATCCGGTTCGTCCTCAACTGGGGTCGCCGCTACTCGCTCTGGGTGTTCAACTTCGGCCTGGCCTGCTGTGCGATCGAGTTCATCGCCACCAGCATGGGCCGGCACGACTTCATCCGGCTCGGCGTCATCCCGTTCGCCCACGGGCCCCGGCAGGCCGACCTGATGGTGGTCTCGGGCACGGTGACCGACAAGATGGCCCCGGCGATCAAGCGGCTCTACGACCAGATGCCCGAGCCGAAGTACGTCATCTCCTTCGGGTCCTGCGCCAACTGCGGCGGCCCGTACTGGGACTCGTACTCGGTGACCAAGGGCGTCGACCAGCTCATCCCGGTCGACGTCTACGTGCCCGGCTGCCCGCCCCGGCCGGAGGCGCTCCTGCACGGCATCCTCCGCCTTCAGGAAAAGATCGCCGCCGAACAGTCCGGCATCGGCGGCGTCGACCGCACCGACCCCCTGGCTTCGCCCACCGACACCGCCCCGCGCCCGGTCGAGTCCCTGACCGCCCCCCCGGTCCGCCCTCCCACCCCCTTCTGACCCACCCCCGGGGGGCCTTCCCGGCCGCACCCTCGCTGCGCCCCGCTCTGCCTCGCGTGCCCCCGCTGCGCCCCGTCTTGCGCCCGCCTGCCCCGCTGTGCCCCGGTGATCCCGCTGTGCCCCGGTGATCAAGAGGTTCGCGTCAAATCTGCGCCCGACACTGTCCGAAACCTCTTGATCACCGCCCCTGGTAGGGCCGGAAGTCGGAGGCCGGTCAGGTCGGGGCGGTGCCGCAGGGCGGGGCGGATCCGGGCCGGTGATCAAGAGGTTTACGTCAACATTCCGCGTGGATCTGACGCAAACCTCTTGATCAACTGACGCAAACCTCTTGATCACCGGGCGAGGCGGGGCGGGGGTGAGGCGGGCCGGGCGGGTCAGGCGGGGCGGGCCGGGCGGGGCGGGCCGTGCGACGCGGGGCGGGTAGGGCGCGGGGTGGGCAGGGGGCCCGGGGGAGAGGTGGCGGGTGGGGGTTAGCGTGCGGGGCATGACCGACTCCGTGGACCGACGGTCCGCTTTCATCGTCGACGTGTTGACCGAGGAGTTCGGCGCGTCGATGGCGCTCGACCCGGCGGCGTTCCGTCGCAAGTTCCGCAAGATGGCCGCCTCCCCGTTCGCCTTCTACCGGGGCAGCGCCTCGTTGTTCTACGCCGACCAGCGCGGCGACTTCGCCGACGACGCGTTCCTCGACGAGCAGACCAGCCGGGTGTGGATCCACGGTGACCTGCACGCCGAGAACTTCGGCACCTACATGAACGCCTCCGGGCACCTGGTGTTCAACGTCAACGACTTCGACGAGGCGTACGTCGGGCCGTTCTCCTGGGACCTGAAGCGGCTCGCCGCCAGCGTGGCCCTGATCGGCTACGCCAAGGCCCTGTCCGACCGGGCGATCGGCGAGTTGGTCACCGGCTTCGCCCGGTCGTACCTGACCGAGTTGCGGGCCATCGCCGCCGGTGGGGACGACGCGATCGGCTCGATCACCCTGGACAACGCCGACGGGGTGCTGCGCCGGGTGCTCCAGGAGGCCCGGCTGAACACCCGGGTCGACCTGCTGGCCGCGCAGACCAACGTCGACAACTACGAGCGGCGGTTCTCCCTCGGCGACGGGGTGTTCGAGATCGACGGGGAGACCCGTAAGAAGGTCTGCGCCGCGTTCACCGGGTACCTGGACACCCTGCCCCCCTCGACGGCCCGGCTGCGACCGGTCGCCACCCAGATCAAGGACGTGGTGCTGCGCAAGGGGGTGGGCATCGGCTCGGCCGGGCTGCCGTCGTACAACCTGCTGCTGGAGGGGCACACCGAGGCGTTGGAGAACGACGTCGTCATCTACATGAAGCAGGCACAGGTGCCGGCGGTGGCCCGGCACATCGACGACGAGCGGGTCCGGGGCTACTTCCGGCACCAGGGGCACCGCACGGCCGAGTCGCAGCGGGCGTTGCAGGCGCACGCCGACCCGTGGCTGGGCTTCACCGAGCTGGACGGGGCCGGTCAGCTCGTCGCCGAGGTCTCCCCGTACGCCGCCGACCTGGACTGGTCGGACGTCAACGAGCCGGACGAGCTGGCCGGGGTGCTCGCCGACCTGGGGCGGGCGGTGGCCCGGATGCACTCGGTCGCCGACGACGAGTCCAGCCACGACCTGGTCGACTATTCGACCGAGGAGGCGATCGTCGCCGCGATCGGCGACGACACCGAGGGCTTCGTCGGGCACCTGGTCGAGTTCGCCCACGCGTACGGCGTCCGGGCCCGCACCGACCACCAGCTCTTCGTCGACCTGTTCCGCAACGGCCGGCTCCCCGGCATCTGAGCCGGCCCGTCGGGCGTCACGCCCCGAACTCCAGCACCACCTTGATGTCCTCGCCGGTGTGGGCGTACGCCTGCGCGTACGCCGACACCGGCACCCGGCGGGTGATCAGCGCGTTCAGCCACGACTGGTCGGCCTGGGCGAGCGCCCGGGCGGCCAGGTCCCAGTGCCGCCGGTTGGCGTTGACGGAGCCGAACACGACGTTGTTCTCCAGCACCAGCGCCCGGTTGAGCGCCCCGGCGTCGAAGTCGATGGTCCGGCCCCCGCTGGACACCCCGGTCAGGCAGACGATCCCGGCCGGGCCGACCTTGCACATGGTGTCCAGCACCACGGTCGGCGCGCCGGTGCACTCGACCACCACGTCCGGCTCGAAGTCCAGCTCGTCGACCGGCACCGTGTGGTACGTCGCCCCGAGCGCCCGGACCAGGTCCGGTTTGGGGCCGGTGGTGTTGCGGTCCAGCACGTGCACCGACAGGCCACGCTGGACGGCCAGCAGGGCCGCCAGCAGCCCGATCGGCCCGGCCCCGGTGACCAGGACGGTCTGCGGCTTCCACTCGGCCCGGGTGCCGATCTGCGCGATGTGGTCCCACGCCTTCGCCACCACGCTCGCCGGCTCCAGCAGCATGCCGACCGGGGCGAGGACGGGGTCCAGCCCGACGGCGAACTTCGGCTGCACCCGCCACCGTTCCCGGGCGAAGCCGGGCAGCCCCTTGATCCCGTGCTCGGTGTACCGGCCGTTGCGGCACATGTCCCACTCGTCGACGGCGCAGTTCGGGCAGGGCACCGGGTCGGGGTGGCGGACGATGCCGGCCACCAGGTCGCCGGGTTGCAGGGTGCCGGACGGGTCCTCCAGCACCCGGCCGAGGGACTCGTGGCCGAGCACCAGTTCCCGCTGGCCGGGCGGGGCCTCCCCGTAGTCCCCGGCGATGATCTCCTGGTCGGTGCCGCAGATGCCGACGGCGAGCGCCTCGACCAGGATGGCGCCCTCCTCGGCCGGCGGCTCCGGCCAGTCCTGCACCAGCCGCAGCGAGTCGCGGACCCCGGGAGTCACCGTCACAGCGCGCACGGCCCCATCTTTCCCCGCCCCACCACGCCCCGCCCGGTAAAGCGCCAGATGCCCGCTCCGCCCTGCCCGGCCACGCGCCCGGACGACGCTGCCGGAACCGTGGTACGACGCGGCGCGGGGCCGTCCGTTCATCTCATCCAGGTGTCCGCCGGGCGCGTACGACCGGGCGGGCGGGCCCGGCGTCGGGGCGGCGGCCATAGGATCAACCGCATGACTCCGGAAGAGGTCGGTCGGCGGGTGGTCGCGCTGCTCACGCCGGTCGAGGCGACCGCGTCGGTGTCCGGCGGGCAGGCCCACGCCCGGGCCACCGTCGACGTACCCCCGGCGGCCTGGGCGGACACCCTCCGCGCGGTGCGCGACGACGCCGAGCTGGACTGTGACTTCTTCGACTGGCTGTCCGCCGTCGACGAGTTGGCCGACGGTTTCGACGTCGTGGTCCACCTGTGGTCGACCCGGCACCGGCACGGCGTGCTGCTGCGGACCCGGGTGCCGAGGGCGACACCGACGGTCGCGTCGGTGGTCGACATCTTCCCGGGTGCGGCCTGGCACGAGCGGGAGACCCACGAGATGTTCGGTGTCGACTTCACCGGCCACCGGGGGCTGGCCCCGCTGCTGCTGCCGCCCGAGTTCGAGGGGCATCCGCTGCGCAAGGAGTTCGTGCTGGCCTCCCGGGCGGCGAAACCGTGGCCGGGGGCGAAGGAGCCGGGCGAGTCCGAGGCCGGTGGCGGTCGCCGGGCGGTCCGCCCGCCCGGGGTGCCCGCGCCGGGGGAGTGGGGCGTGGTGCCGGCCCCGGCCGGTCCGGTGACGGTGGGTGACGGGGCCCCGGCCCGCGCG
>NZ_JACGMO010000162.1:0-14523 GCF_015354745.1 Micromonospora sp. S-DT3-3-22 | reverse complement strand
CCGATCTTCCACCGAGCCGCCGGCCCCGTGACCGAGCACCAGCAGGGACGTCGGCGGGCCGGTCGGCCGGTCGGTGTCGACCCGGGCCGGGCCGCGCGGGGTGTCGAGCTGCGTGGAGCGGGGCATCCGGCCATTCTGCGCCGTGGCCGGCGGCGCGCTCAGCTCAACGGCACCAGGGTGAGCAACTGGTCGCGGACCGGTGGGCCGGCGTCACCGGCCGTGCCGGAATCGGCCCCGACCTCGCCCCGCCAGGCGACCAGCATGGCCCGGCGCTCGCGGGGCGTGGTGCCGCCCCACACGCCGTGGGTGTCGCCCACCTCCAGCGCCCAGGCCAGGCAGGAACCCTGCACGTCGCAGCTGCGGCAGAGCGCGACCGCCGCGTCGGCCGGTTCGTTGGGCGCCGGAAAGAACGTCTCCGGATCCACGCTCTGGCAGGTACCTCTGGTCCGCCAGGCATCGTCGGAACGACGGTCCCGCAACGCCCGGAGCAGTCGCGGATCGCGTCGTGCGGCGGCCACCTCGTGCGGTCGGGGCATACGTGCCCGGGTCATCACACCCACCTCCCCCGTGGGACCGGCAAGATCGACGGGCGTCGTTCGCACTGCGCGAGGACGCTCCCAGTGCCAGCGCTGTGTTGTATCGCACTGTCGGCTACGGGGACAAGGGGTGTGCCGGAAAGATGGCAAAAGATCCGAGCGACGTTTCACCCGGAACTCTGGCAATTCGTACGCGCCAATGTCACCTATTGCGATCAGAACAGCGCGCTCTCCCCGTGGGAGCGTTCCCCGTCCGGCGTCACCCGGACGGTCAACTCCGGGCCGTCGTTACGCACGTCGCCCACCGCGATGCCCACCGGCCGGATCTCCAGCCCGGCGAGCCACTCCGCCGACGGCGGGACCAGCAGCGCCGCCGGATCGTCGGCCGGGGCGAGCCAGTCCGCCCACCGGTCGGGCGGCAGCAGCAACGGCATCCGGTCGTGCACCTCGGCCAGCTCGCCCACCGCCGCCGTGGTGAGCACGCTGAACGTGAGCGTCGACTCCCACCGCGACCAGATGCCGGCCAACGCCAGCACCGAACCGTCCCGCGGGGTCATGAAGTAGGGCTGCTTGCCGCCACCGGCCCGGCGCACCCACTCGTACCAGCCGTCGGCCGGGACCAGGCAGCGGCGGCGGGCGAACGGCAGGGCGTACGCCCGGCTGGTGGCGACCGTCTCGACCCGCGCGTTGATCATGCGGGCCGCCCCGGCGGCCGACTTCGCCCAGTGCGGCACCAGCCCCCAGCGGCCCACCGAGAGCGCCCGCCCCCGCTCCGGATCGACCCGCACCACCGGCACCCGGTCGGTCGGCGCGACGTTGTGGTCCGGCCGGATCCCGCCGTCGGTGTCGTCGTACGACTCGAAGACCGCGCTCAGGTCCCCGGAACTCCGGGTCGTCGCGTACCTGCCGCACATGGCACCTACGCTAGCCCCCCGCGCCGCCGTCGGCTGTCCCGCCCACCGGGAGTCGGCCCGTCGGCAGTCTCGAAATCGCCGTCGGGTTGGCAGAATGTGACCGTGGGAAACCTGACCGCCACCCGTCCGCAACAGCCCTGGGCCGCACCGACCGCCACCGACCCGGTCACCGCCGCCCTGCGCCTACCCGGCTCCAAGTCGATGACCGCGCGGGCCCTGGTGCTCAGCGCGCTGGCCGGTGGCCCGTCGACACTGCACGGGCCACTGCGCGCCCGCGACACCGAACTCATGGCGGGCGGGCTGCGGGCGATGGGCGCCCACGTCTCGGTCTCCGACGACGACCGCTGGCTCGTCCGGCCGCACCGGCTGGTCGGCCCGGCCCACGTCGACGTCGGGCTCGCCGGCACGGTGATGCGGTTCGTCCCGCCGGTCGCCGGGCTCACCGAGGGACGGGTCACCTTCGACGGCGACCCGCAGGCCCGGGTCCGGCCGCTCGGCCCGCTGATCGGCGCGCTGCGCTCGCTCGGCGTCCGGATCGACGCCCCGGAGACCGGCAGCCTGCCCCTGGTGGTGCAGGGCGTCGGCCGGGTCACCGGCGGCGAGGTGGTCATCGACGCGTCCGCGTCCAGCCAGCTCGTCTCCGGCCTGCTGCTCGCCGGGGCGCGCTTCGACCGGGGCGTGGTGGTCCGGCACCAGGGCCCGCCGGTGCCCTCCGCGCCGCACCTGCGGATGACCGTGCAGATGCTGCGGGCCGCCGGGGCGGCCGTCGACGACACCGTCCCCGACGTCTGGGTGGTCGAGCCGGGGCCGCTCGCCGGCCGGGGCTGGGAGATCGAACCCGACCTCTCCGGCGCGGTCCCCTTCTTCGCCGCCGCCCTGGTCACCGGCGGTGAGGTGACCCTACAGGGCTGGCCGCACAACAGCGTCCAGCCGGTCGAGCAGCTCCGCTCGCTGCTGGACCGGATGGGCGGTGAGGTCACCCTGACCACCGCCGGGCTGACCGTGCGGGGCACCGGCACCGTGCACGGCCTGACCGCCGACCTGTCCGACGTCAGCGAGCTGACCCCCGCGCTGACCGCGCTCGCCATGCTGGCCGACTCGCCGTCGACGTTCACCGGCATCGGGCACATCCGGGGGCACGAGACCGACCGGATCGCCGCGCTGGCCCGGGAGTTCACCGGGCTCGGCGCCGACCTGACCGAAACCGCCGACGGGCTGGAGATCCGGCCCCGACCGCTGCGCGGGGGCGCCTTCCGCACCTACGCCGACCACCGGATGGCGCACGCCGCCGCGGTGGCCGGGCTCGCCGTCCCCGGCATCGAGGTGGACGACGTGGCGTGCACCTCGAAGACCATGCCGGAGTTCCCGGCACTATGGTCGGCGATGGTGACCGGCAAGAGCTGACGGCGGAGGGGGCAGGTCCTGACGACCAAGCGACGGGAGTACGACGAGGACGACGTACGGGTCCGGCCCGGCCGGTCCTCGCGTCCGCGTACCCGGACCCGCCCCCGGCACGACGACGCGGTCGACGGCTTCGTCATCGCCGTCGACCGGGGCCGGTACACCTGCGTGCTCCCCGACGACCCGGACGGTGTCGCGATCACCGCCATGCGGGCCCGTGAGCTGGGCCGCAAGTCGGTGGTGGTCGGCGACCGGGTGAGCCTCGTCGGCGACGTCTCCGGCGCGGACGGGGCGCTGGCCCGGATCGTCCGGATCGCCGAGCGGCGCTCGGTGCTGCGGCGTACCGCCGACGACGACGAGAACACCGCAGAGGGACGGCTGGAACGGGTGGTCGTCGCCAACGCCGACCAACTGGTGATCGTCAGCGCGTTGGCCGACCCGCCGCCCCGGACCGGCTTCATCGACCGTTGCCTGGTCGCCGCGTACGACGCCGACATCGAGCCGCTGCTCTGCCTGACCAAGGCCGACCTGGCCGGCCCGGAGCAGGTCGTCGGCTACTACACCGAACTGGAACTGCCGTACGTGCTCATCCGACCCGACTCCGACCTGGACGCGCTACGGGCCCTGCTCGCCGGCCGGGTGTCGGTGCTGGTAGGACACTCCGGGGTGGGCAAGTCGACGCTTGTCAACCGGCTGGTGCCGGACGCGCTGCGGGCGGTCGGTGTGGTCAGCGCGATCGGCCGGGGCCGGCACACCTCCACCAGCGCCGTGGCGCTCCGGCTACCGCGTACCCCCGACGGCGACGGTGACCCGGGCTGGATCGTGGACACCCCGGGCATCCGCAGCTTCGGGCTGGCCCACGTCTCGGCCGAGAGCCTGCTGCACGGGTTCCCCGACCTGGTCGAGGGGACGGTGGACTGCCCACCCAACTGCCCGCACACCCCGGACGAGGCGGACTGCGCCCTGGACGCCTGGGTGGCCGCCGGCAAGGCCGACCAGCGGCGGCTGGCCTCGTACCGCCGCCTGCTGGCCTCCCGCGCCGGCGAGGGCGACCCCCGTGAGGCGGAACGCAACCCCGGCGACCCCCTCGCCGGCTCCTGACCCACCCACCCTTCTCCCCCGCCCACCCGCGCGCCCCACCTCGCCCCGGCTCCGCGCCCGCCCCGCGCACGCTGCCCTGCCCCGCCCTCACCGCCCCGGTGATCAAGAGGTTTGCGTCACGTGATCAAGAGGTTCGCGTCAATCTGGCGCTCCGCCATGACGCGAACCTCTTGATCACGCCAGCGGGAAGGGGTGGGGGAGCCGGGGGGTGGGGTGGGAGAGGTGGGGGGAGCGGGGGGTTAGGGTTTCGGGGTGACGGGGTATGCGGGTGACATCGATCTTGCTCATCGGCTCGCGGATGCCGCCGATGCCATCGCGATGAGCCGGTTCCGGGCACTGGACCTGAGGGTGACGGCGAAGCCGGACCTGACTCCCGTGTCCGACGCGGACACCTCCGTCGAGCGGGAGATCCGGGCGTTGCTGGCCGCCCACCGGCCGGACGACGGGCTGCTCGGCGAGGAGTACGGCGAGCAGCCGGCCACCGGCCCGCACGACCGGCGGTGGGTGATCGACCCGATCGACGGCACCAAGAACTTCGTCCGGGGCGTGCCGGTGTGGGCCACCCTGATCGCCCTGTTGGAGGGGGACCGGCCGGTGGTCGGGCTGGTCTCCGCCCCGGCGCTCGGCCGGCGCTGGTGGGGCGCCAACGGTGTGGGGGCGTACGCGGGGCGCGACGCCGCCTCCGGCGAGCCGATCCGGGTCTCCGGGGTACGCGACCTCGCCGACGCCAGCTTGTGCTACTCGTCGCTGACCGGGTGGGAGGCGGCCGGCCGGCTGGACGCGGTGCTCCAGTTGATGCGCGACACCTGGCGCAGCCGCGCCTACGGCGACTTCTACGGCTACATGCTGCTGGCCGAGGGGGCACTGGACGTGATGGTGGAGCCGGAACTGTCGCTGTGGGACGTGGCCGCGCTGGTGCCGATCGTGACCGCCGCCGGGGGCACCATGACCACCCTGGAAGGCACCCCCGCCCCTGGTGGGACGGCATCCGGCGAGATCAGCGCGATCGCCACCAACGGGCCGCTGCACACCGACGTGCTGTCCCGGCTGGGTCGGCCAACCGCGCGCTGAACGCACCGGCCCTCTATTCTCGCCTGGTGGTGTCCTCCGGTTGGTGCTTCCTCGCGGCGATGATCATCGCGTACGGCTTCGCCAACATGCTCCAGTCGGTCGCCGCCGCCCGGACGACCGTGCACCACACCTTCGACCCGGGGCTGCTGCTGCGGCTGGCCGGGCACCGGACGTACCTGATCGGGCTGCTCTGCCAGGTGACCGGCTTCGTGCTGGCCTTCCTGGCCCGGCGCGACCTGCCGTTGTTCCTGGTGCAGGCGAGCGTGGCGGCGGGGCTGGGGGTGACCGCCCTGCTGGGGGTGGTGGTGCTCAAGTGGCGGCTGCCCGCCGCCGAGGTGGCGCTGCTGGTGCTGCTCTTCGCCGGGATCACCGCGCTGGTGCTCTCCGCCCAACCGGCCCCCTCCAAGGGGCTCGGCACCGCCGGCCTGGTCGCCCTGGCGCTGGCCCTCGGCGGAATCGGGCTGCTCGGCTTCTTCGCGGTACGCCTGCACGGGGCGCCCGGTTCGGTGGCGCTCGGCTCCCTGGCCGGGCTCGCGTTCTCCGCCGCCGCAGTCGCCGCCCGGCCGCTGGCCTCCGCCCCGTCGGCCGAGGAGTTCGTCCGTGACCCGCTGCTCTACCTGCTGATCGCCCATTCGCTGGTGGGTCAGCTGCTGCTCGGCCTGGCGATGCAGCGGGGCTCCACGACGGCTGCCGTCGCCGCGATGGACGCCGCCGGGGCGGTGCCCGCCGCGATCGTCGGCCTGCTGCTGCTCAACGACAAGATCTGGCCGGGCCGGGAGTGGCTGGCCGCCGTGGGCTTCCTGATCACCCTCGCCTCGGTCATCGGGCTCACCCGGTACGCCGCACCCCAGCACCACCACGCGGTGGCCCGCACCCGGGAACGCGCCATGGTGGGCGCGGTCCCCCGGGCCTGACCGGACGCGGGCCGGCCCCGCACGACGCCGGCACGGGCCGCAGGCCGCGTCGGCAATGAACGACACCGGCCGCAGGTCGTGTCGGCGGTGAAGGGCCCCGGTCAGACGCCGACCGGACCGGTGGTCGTCCCGGTGACCGGCGCCTCGACCTCGACCGCCACGGTGGCGTCCTGGCCGGCCGGCGGGTCGGCCTCGACGTCGACGGGCACCGTCTCGGGCACCTCGACCGGGGTACGCCGGCCCACCACCCGCTCGTAGAGCCGTTCCAGCGCGCCGGCCGTCCGCTCCCAGGTGTAGCTGCACCGCACCCGGTCCACCGCGGCGTGCCCGTAGGCGAACCGGCCCGCGTTGTCGGCGAGCAGCCGGCGCAGCGTCATGCCCAGCGTACGGACGTCGCCGGGGGGCACCAGCCGGCCGGTGACCTCGTCGACCACCGCGTCGGCGATGCCGCCCATGGCGTAGCCGACCACCGGCACCCCGCAGGCCATCGCCTCCAGCGACACCCGCCCGGCGGAGGAGTAGTGCGGGGTGCAGGCGACCACGTCGGCCGAGCGGTACCAGGTGGCGAGCTGGTCGTGCGGCACCGCGCCGACCAGGGTGACCTGGTCGGCGACCCCGGTACGCTCAGCCAGCTCGCGCAGCCGCCGGGCCTCCGCGTGGGTGGTGAGCTGGTCGGCCGGCGGCCCACCGGCGATCACCAGTTCCGCGTCGCCGACCAGCCGCATCGCCCGGATCAGGTCGTCCTGGCCGTGTCCGGGGGACAACCCGCCGACGGAGAGGATGCGGGCCCGCCGGTCGCGGGGGGCGGCCTCGCCGTCGGGGTGGAACCGTTCGACGTCCACCCCGGTCGGCACCATCGCCACCGAGGAGCGTTGCAGCCCCATCCGGGTCAGCTCGTCGACCTCGTCGTTGCACTGGGCGACGGCGACGTCCACCGCCCGGGTGAGCGCGCGCTCCAGCGGGATGCGTTCGCCGGGGCCGTCGTACTGGCGGCCGAGGTGGCGGCGCTGCTCGACGCCGAGCGAGTGGAAGGTCTGCACCACCGGGATGTCCGTCTCCCGGACCGCGTGCGCGGCGGCGAGGCCGCCGATCCAGTAGTGCCCGTGCACCACCTCCGGCGTCCACTCCCCCGCCCACCGGTCGGCCAACCAGCGGCCGAACTCGGGCACGTGCGGGACCAGGTCGCCGGTGGCGGTGGGCCGGGCCGGGCCGACGGGCACCCGTTCCACCCGGTACCCGTCGATCTCGACGCTCGCCGGCAGCGCCGGGTCGTCGCGGCGCTCGTACACCCGCACGTCGTGGCCGCGCCCGGCCAGCTCGCCGGCGACCCGAGCGACGTGCTCGTGGGTGCCGACGGGCGGTCCTTCGGCGTGCCGGGACGGCCCGGCGTGCGCGCAGACGAGGCCGACGCGCATGGTGCACCTCCATGCGATCTGCAAGGGATGGTCTCCGGTCAGAGCGTCCCATTAACCGGGGCCCCACGAGCCGAAACCTCGCAGATCGGAAGCGGTCAGCGGGCCGGTGGGCCGGCTGTGGGGCACCCCACACCGAGCCGTCCCGGTGCGGGCCCGACCGGGGTGAGCTGCGGGTCACCGGAAGGGTTCCACTGATCAGTGGCCGCGCGGCGGCATGACCCGGCCCGACCGGGGGTACCGAGCGGAGATGCCGATGACCCGTACCCCCGCCGTCGCCGCCGTGGTGGTCGCCGGCGTCACCGGCGGGTTCCACGCCACCCCGACGCCGCGCCCCGCCCGGCCCGGCGTCGCCGGGGAGGCGCCCCGCCCGGCCCGTGCCGATCGGGGGCGACGGCGATGAGCCGCGCCGACCTGCCGACCCCGGGGACTGTCCGGCACCCCCGGGCGGGGTGCCGGGTGGTGGCCGACGACTCCTCCGCGCTGGTCCGACTCGCCGGGATGCTGGAGCCGGTCGACGTCGACCGGGTACGCGACGCGCTGCTCGCCCGGCTCGTCGACCGGCCCGGTCCGATCGTGGTCGACCTGGCCGGGCTGCGTGCCGCGGGGTCGGCCGTCGGGCAACTGCTGGCCGGGGTACGTCGGGCGGTGCGCGACTGGCCCGCCGCCGACCTGCTGGTGGTCGACCCGACCGGGGCGCTCGCCGACGACGGGGCCGTGACGGAGCTGGCGGTCTACCCGACCCCGGCCGAGGCGACGGCGGCCCTGGCCCGTACGCCGATGGCGGCGGTGCTGACCGAGGAGCTGACGCCGGCGGTCGGGGCGGCCCGGTGGGCGCGGGAACTGGTGACCGACGGTTGTGCCCGGTGGGGCGTGCCGGAGCTGGCCGAGCCGGCCTGCATCGCGGTCACCGAGCTGGTCAACAACGTGGTGGCGCACGCGTCGACCCCGATGACGCTGCGGTTGGCCGCGCAGGGCGACACGGTGCACCTGGCGGTGCGGGACCGCTCCCGGCGGCAGCCCCGCTACGTGGGGCTGGCCCCGCCGACCTCGGCCGGCGGCCGGGGGCTGCTGCTGATCGACACGGTGGCCCGGCGTTGGGGCAGCACCATGCTGCCGGACGGCAAGGTGATCTGGTGCGTGCTGCACACCGAGGACGAGTCACACTGGCACCACGACTGATTGATGCCCTTTCGTCCCGATCCGGGGAGCGGGACCCGGTTACCCGGGCCATGCCAGTGGGTAGTGCTCAGCCATGCGCGACGACGAGTTCCCGACCCCCGTGTCCGACCCCGAGGCGCTCGGCCTGCCCGACACCGCCGACGACGACTCGACCGCCGACGACGACGTGCTGACCGGCCGGGAGGCCGACGGCCCGGACCCGGCCCAGCTGCCCGGCGACCGCACCCCGGTAGCCGTGGACCACTTCGGCACCACCGCCGACGAGCAGCTCGACGGCGAGTCGTTGGACTACAAGCTCGACCGCGAGCAGTACGAGCGACGGGCCGACGACCCGCTGGCCGGGCCGGTCGACCCGGACATCGCCGCCGAGGCGGAGAACGAGGAGGCCGCCGCGCAGGCCCAGCTCGACGCCGACGTGCTCGACCCGGGCCCCACCTCCGACCCGAACTCCCCGGTCTCGCTCTACGACCACGGCCAGCTCGGCACGGTCGCCGACGCGCAGGTGGGCCGGCTGGTCGAACCGGACGAGGGGGCCCGCACCGACCAGGAGACCGACAGCATCGCCTACGACGCGGGCGCGGCCGGCGGGGGCGCGAGCGCCGAGGAACTGGCCGTCCACGAGACCCGGCCGCCCGAGGCGCACTGACCTCAGTCGTCCAGGCCGCGCTCGATCGCGTAGCGGGTCAGCTCCACCCGGTTGTGCAGCTGGAGTTTGCCGAGCGTGTTCTGCACGTGGTTCTGCACGGTACGGTGCGACAGCCCGAGCCGCCCGGCGATCTGCTTGTAGGACAGCCCCTTCGCCACCAGCCGCAGCACCTCGGTCTCCCGATCGGTGAGCCGGGGTGCCGCGCCGGGCCCGTCGTCGCCGGTCCCGCCGGCCGGCGGGTCCGCGGCGAGCCGCCGGTACTCGCCCAGCACCAGACCGGCCAGGCCCGGGGTGAACACCGGCTCACCGGCCGCCGTCCGGCGCACCGCGTCCAGGAACTCCGCCGGGGCCGCCGACTTCAGCAGGTAGCCGGTGGCCCCGGCCTTCACGGCGTCCAGCACGCCCTGCTGCTCGCCGCTGGCCGACAGCATCAGCACCCGGACCCGGGGCAGCGCGGCCCGCAGGCCCTGGATCACCTCCACCCCGGAGATGTCCGGCAGTTGCAGGTCGAGCACCACCACGTCGGGTCGGGCGGCGGCGGCCACCCGGACCGCCTGGCGGCCCTCCCCGCTGGTCGCCACCACCAGGTGCCCGGCCTCGGTGAGGTCCCGGGCCACCCCCTCCCGCCACATCGGGTGGTCGTCGACCACCATCACCCGTACCCCGGTCATCGGTTCCTCCTCGGCACCATCAGTTCGATCTCGGTGCCCTCCCCCGGCGTCGAGATGATCCGCACCTCGCCGCCGAGGTCGGTCATCCGTCCCCGGATGGCCTGCGCCACCCCCAGCCGGCCCTGCCGGGCCGCCTCGACCAGCCGCCCCTCCGGGATGCCCGGCCCGGCGTCGCGCACCGACACGGTCACCGTGTCGCCCTCGTCCTCGACGAGCACCCAGGCCCGCCCGTCGGCGTGCCGCCGCACGTTGTCCAGCGCCGCCGCCGTCGCGGCGGCCACCTCCCGGGCCACCGGCGCGGGCAGCGGCACCGGGGTCGCCGGGGCGGAGACCTGCACCGTCGCCGAGGCGTACCCGGACAGCAGGGACCGCAGGTCGACCTCGCCGACCGGGTCGGCGGTGGACGTCGGCGGGGCCCCGGAGATCAACGCGCGCAACGCCACCTCCTGCTGGCCGGCGAGCCGGGCCAGCTCACCGGCCTCCCCGTCGAGGTGCGCGCCGCGCCGCTGGACCAGCGACAGCACCTGGAGCACCGAGTCGTGGATGTCCCGGGCCAGCCGTTCCCGTTCCCGGGTCGCCGCCTCCAGCTCCACCGCCCGCTGCAACCGTTCCTCGGTGGTCACCGCCAGCCGGGCCACGTGCCCCACCACCGCGCCGGCGAGCAGCAGCAGGATCGCCCCGGTCAGCGAGGACGGGCCGATCCGGCCCCGGGTGGCGAGGTCGGTGCCGCCGATCAGCAGCGCGGCCACCGTGCCGCGCCGCCGCCCGCCGGAGACCGCCCAGGCCAGCACCGGGCCGGCCAGCCAGGCCACGGCGAGGGCGGGCACCCCGGCGGCCAGCGCCGGGCGTCCCACCACCCACGGCGTGACCGCCAGGATCGCCAGGACCACGCCGAGGTCGGCCAGGAGCAGCGGCCAGCGCCGGTTGGCCGGCCGGGCGTACCCGACCGCCGTCACCCCGGACCAGGCCAGCATCACCAGCAGTACGCCGCCCGCGGCGACCGGGTGGGCGTACCGGCCGGCGTCGCGCAGGACCAGCAGGCCGACGTACGCCAGCGAGGCGAAGCGGAAGACCGCGACGGAACGCCACAGCGGGTCGGCGAAACCTCCCGGCGGGGACGACGGCATGGCCGCCACGATGCCACAGTCCCCAGGTCAGCCGGCCGGGCCGGTCGGTGCGGACCGGAGAACCCTGACGTACGGTAGAAATAGCGTGAAAAACTCCGAGATCGCTGTCGGGACAGGGCCCATGACGAACGCAGAACTTCCCACACCGCGTACGGTGGTGCCCATCGAACCTTCCCTTCTCATCGCCGAGGCGTTCGACCAGGCACAGGTGACCGAGCTGAGACACTCGGTCAGCTCCTGCGCGCACGCGGCCGGACTGGCCGGGCAGCGGCTCGACGACTTCGTGCTGGCGGTCAACGAGCTGATCACCAACGCCGTCCGGCACGGCGGCGGCCGGGGCTGGCTGCGGCTCTGGCGCCGCCCCGGCGAGCTGGTCTGCGAGGTCTCCGACCACGGCAGCGGCATCAGCGAGCAGCGGCTCGACGACCGCAGCCGGCCCGCCCCGGACACCGCCGGCGGCTGGGGGCTCTGGCTGGCCCGGGAACTGAGCGACGCGATGGAGGTCGAGAGCGGCGCGGCCGGCACCACCGTGCGGATCAGCGCCGCCGCCGGCTGACCCGCCGGCCTGGTTCCGTCGGGCCCGGCTCCGTCGGCCTGGTGCCGGCCGTCGGTGCCGGTCAGCCGAACAGGGCGCTCACCGACTCGCCGTTGTGGATGCGGCGCATCGCTTCGGCCAGCGCCGGGGCCACCGAGAGCACCGTCAGCTTCGGCACCCGCTTGTCCGCAGGGATCGGCACGGTGTTGGTGCAGACGATCTCGCGTACCCCGTCGACGGCGGCGAGCCGGCTCAGCGCGCCGCTGGAGAACAGCCCGTGCGTGCAGGCCAGCCGGATCGACCGGACGTTGCGTTCGTGCAGGTGGCCGATCAGCTCGACCACCGTACTGCCCTTGGCGATCTCGTCGTCCAGCACGATCACGTCCCGGTCGGCCACCTCGCCGATCACCGTGCTGATGGTGACCCGGTCGTCGCTGAACCGCTGCTTCGCCCCGGCCGCGACCGGGGTGCCGAGCATCCGGGCGAACGCCGCCGCCTCCTTGGCGTTGCCCAGGTCCGGCGAAACCACCACCGTGTCACCCAGGTCGTGCCCCCGGAAGTGGGCGGCCAGCTCCCGCAGCGCGTGCAGGTGGTCGACCGGGACGCTGAAGAAGCCGTGCACCTGCGGCGAGTGCAGGGTCATCGCCAGCACCCGGTGGGCGCCGGCCGAGGTGAGCAGGTCGGCCACCAGCCGGCCGCCGATGGAGATGCGCGGCGCGTCCTTCTTGTCCGACCGGGCGTACGCGTAGTGCGGCAGGACCACGGTGATCCGGCCGGCCGACGCGCCCCGGGCCGCGTCGATCATCAGCAGCAGCTCGACCAGGTTCTCCTGCACCGGCGGCACCAGCGGCTGGATCAGGAAGACGTCGCGCTCCCGGCAGTTCGCCTGCAACTGCACCTCCAGGCAGTCGTTGGCGAACCGGGACACCCGCACCGGGTGCAGCGGCACCCCCAGGTGGGCGCAGATCTCGGCGGCGAGGTCGGGATGGGCGGTTCCACTGAACACGGCGATGTCACGCACGTCTGGAGATCGTACGGAACCGTGCCGGTTCTCCGGCCGACCCGGGCCGGGTACGGTGCCGAAATGACCGGAGAGTACGTCGCCGCCATCGATCAGGGCACCACCTCGTCGCGGTGCATCGTCTTCGACCGGGCCGGTGAGATCGTCGCCGTCGCGCAACGCGAGCACCGGCAGATCTTCCCCCGGCCCGGCTGGGTGGAGCACGACGCCGAGGAGATCTGGGCCAACGTCGAACGGGCCGTCCGCGACGCGCTGGCCGACGCCGGCACCGGCCCGGACGGGTTGGCCGCCGTCGGCATCACCAACCAGCGGGAGACCACCGTGGTCTGGGACCGGGCCACCGGCCGGCCGGTCGCCAACGCCGTGGTCTGGCAGGACACCCGTACCGGCCCGCTGCTACGCGAGCTGGCCGGGTCGTACGGCGAGGAGAAGCTGCGTGCCCGCACCGGGCTCACCCTGGCCACCTACTTCGCCGGCCCGAAGCTGCGCTGGCTGCTGGACAACGTCGACGGGCTGCGGGGGCGCGCCGAGCGGGGCGAGGTGCTGTTCGGCACGATGGACAGCTGGCTGATCTGGAAGCTGACCGGACGGCACGTCACCGACGTCACCAACGCCAGCCGGACCATGCTGATGAGCCTGGAGACCCTCGACTGGGACCCGGAGCTGCTCGACGCGCTGCGCGTCCCGGCCGCGATGCTGCCGCAGATCCGCAGCTCGGCGGAGGTCTACGGGACGGCCCACGGGGTGCTCGACGGGGTGCCGGTGGCCAGCGCGCTCGGCGACCAGCAGGCCGCCCTGTTCGGGCAGACCTGCTTCCAGCCCGGCGAGGCGAAGTGCACCTACGGCACCGGGAGTTTCCTGCTGCTCAACACCGGGGCCAGCCCGGTGCCGTCCAGCCACGGCCTGCTGACCACGGTGGCCTACCGGATCGACGGCCAGCCGGCCGCGTACGCCCTGGAGGGGGCGATCGCGGTGACCGGTTCGCTGGTGCAGTGGCTGCGGGACAACCTCGGGTTGATCTCCTCGGCCGCCGAGGTGGAGGATCTGGCCGCCACGGTGGACGACAACGGGGGCTGCTACGTGGTGCCCGCCTTCTCCGGGCTGTTCGCGCCGCACTGGCGTAGCGACGCCCGGGGGGTGATCGCCGGGCTGACCGGCTACATCACCAAGGGGCACCTGGCGCGGGCGGCGCTGGAGGCGTCGGCCTGGCAGACCCGCGAGGTGGTCGACGCGATGAACGCCGACTCCGACGTGGCGCTGCGCCGGCTGCGGGTCGACGGTGGAATGACCGCCAACGGCCTGCTGATGCAGTTCCTCGCCGACGTGCTGGCGGTGCCGGTGGTCCGCTCCCGGATCACCGAGACCACCTGCCTCGGCGCGGCGTACGCGGCCGGCCTGGCGGTCGGCTTCTGGCCCGACCTGGCCACCCTGCGCGCCCAGTGGCGTTCCGACGCGCAGTGGGAGTCCCGGATGGACCCGGCGCACCGGGAGCGGGAGCTGGGCCGGTGGCGCAAGGCGGTCGCCCGCACGCTCGACTGGGTCGACTGACCGGCCGGCAGCCCGTCGGTCGATCGGTGTCCGTCGTACCGACCGATACGATCGGTCGGGGGGATGCCACATGCAGACAGTCGGTCCGTACGCGCTGCACCGCAAGCTCAGCTCGTGCGAGCTGGGCGAGGTCTGGGCCGCGCGGGACGCCGCCGAGCGGCCGTTCACCGTGGCCGTGCTCGCGCCGGCCGCCGCCGAGGGCGGCTGGCGGGAGGCGTTCGCCGCAGCGGCCAACACGCTGGCCCGTTCCGACGGCCTGCCGATCACCGGGGCCAACCACACCGGCCCGGTGCCCTGGGTGGCCTGCGCCGCCGAGCAGGGCGCCGGGGCCGCACACGTCTTCCTCGCGCTGGGGCAGCGCCTCGTCCCGGCCGGGGAGCCCCCGGCTGCCGGCCCCCGGGTCGGGCCGCCCGGCGAGCCCGCCCCGGCCCGCCGGCCGGCCGC
>NZ_JACGMO010000161.1:0-14653 GCF_015354745.1 Micromonospora sp. S-DT3-3-22 | reverse complement strand
GCCGGCCGCGCCCGTGCGGCGACGACGCCGGCACCGGGTGATCGTGCCGTTGGCGCTGGCCGCCGCCCTGCTCGCCGGCACGATCGCCGCCCACGCGCTGGACCAGCCCGACCCGGGCGACCCCGGTTTCCTCTCCCCGGTCGCCACCGACGACGACGGGGGCAGCCGCCTCGCCGACGCGCTGCGCGCCCGGGGTGTCACCGTCACGCGGGAGACCGACCTCCTGCCGGCCCTGCTCGGCCTCGACCGTGGCCCGGCCACCCTCTTCGTCCCGGCGGCGGAGCTGCTGCACCCGGACACCCTCGGCGCGCTGGGCGAACTGCCCGCCGGCCGGCGGCTGGTCCTCGTCGACCCGTCCCGCCGGGTGCTCGAATCCGCCGGCCTGCCGCTGGTGCCGACCGACCGCCGGTGGGCCACCCGGGCGGTCGACCCGGCGGCCGGCGGCCGGCCCTGCGCGGTGACCGAGGCGACCCGGGCCGGGGTCGCCGCCGCCGCGCTCCAGCGGTACGCCGCCGCCCCCGGCACGGCGACCGCCCTCGACCGTTGCTACGCCGACGGCCTGGTCCGGCTGCCCGGCCGGGCCGAGGTGGTGGTGATCGGCGCCAGCGACCCGTTCCGCAACGACCGGATCGCCGAACACGGCAACGAGGCGCTCGCCACCGGCCTGCTCGGCGTCCACGGGCGGGTGGTCTGGCTGGACCTGGACGGCCCGGCACCGGCGCCGACGTTCGGCCGGCCCGGCGGCACCGGCGAGCCCGCGTGGTCACCCACCCCCGGCGGGTCCACCGGGTACGACGGCGACGGCACCGGCGAGGGCGGTCCGGGTGGCCCCGGCACCGCCACCGGCGACGGCGACGGTTCGGGCGACGCCCCCGACTCCGCCGGTCCCCCACCGCCTGACGACCATCCGCTGCTGGACGCCTTCCCGCCCTGGTTCTGGGCGCTGCTGCTCCAGCTCGCCCTGGTCGCCCTGCTGATCGTGCTGTGGCGGGCCCGCCGGCTCGGCCCGCCGGTGACCGAGCCGCTGCCCGTCGAGGTCCGCTCCGCCGAGACCGTGCTCGGTCGGGCCCGGCTCTACCAGCAGGCCCGGGCCCGGGGTCCGGCCGCCGCGACCCTGCGTACCGCCGCGTCGGGGCGGTTGCGCGGGCGGCTCGACCTGCCCGCGACGCTCGGGCCGGCGGAGGTGGCGGCCCGGGTGGCCGGGCCGGCCGGCGGCACCCCGGAGCAGATCCACGAGCTGCTCTTCGGCGCGGCGCCGCAGACCGACGCCGAACTGCTGGAGCTGGCCCGGTCGCTGGACCGGCTGACCCGTACCGTGGCGGCAGCGCCCGGCCGTCCGACCGAAGGAGACCCCCGGTGACCCGACCCGCCACCACCGCCGAGCCCACGGCCGGCCCGGACGACGCCCGGGCCGCCCTGCACCGGCTGCGCACCGAGGTGGCCAAGGCGGTCGTCGGTCAGGACTCGGTGGTCACCGGCCTGGTGATCGCGTTGCTCTGCCGGGGCCACGTCCTGCTGGAGGGGGTGCCCGGGGTGGCGAAGACGCTGCTGATCCGTACCGTCGCCACCGCACTGGACCTGGACTCCAAGCGGGTCCAGTTCACCCCCGACCTGATGCCCGGCGACGTCACCGGTTCGTTGATCTTCGACCCGCGCACCGCCGCGTTCACCTTCCGGGAGGGGCCGGTCTTCACCAACCTGCTGCTCGCCGACGAGATCAACCGGACGCCGCCGAAGACCCAGTCGGCGCTGCTGGAGGTGATGGAGGAGCGCCAGGTGTCGGTCGAGGGCGCCCGCCGGCCGCTGCCGGACCCGTTCATCGTGGCCGCCACCCAGAACCCCGTCGAGTACGAGGGCACCTACCCGCTGCCCGAGGCGCAGCTCGACCGGTTCCTGCTCAAGCTGACCGTGCCGCTGCCCAACCGGGACGAGGAGCTGGGGGTGCTGCGCGCCCACCACGCCGGTTTCGACCCGCGTGACCTCGGCGCGGCCGGCGTACGCCCGGTGGCCGACGCCGCCGACCTGGCCGCCGCCCGGGAGGCGGTCGGCCGGGTGCACGTGGCCGAGCCGGTGATCGGCTACATCGTGGACCTGTGCCGGGCCACCCGGGCCACCCCCGCCCTGGAGCTGGGCGCGTCGCCCCGGGGGGCCACCGGGCTGCTCAGCACGGCGAAGGCGTGGGCCTGGCTGGCCGGCCGGGACCACGTCACCCCCGACGACGTGAAGGCCACCGCCCGCCCGACGCTGCGGCACCGGCTGCGGCTGCGCCCCGAGGTGGAGCTGGAGGGGGTCGGGGTCGACGCGGTGCTGGACACGGTGCTGGCCACCGTGCCGACCCCGCGATGACCTGGCGGGCGGCCGTCCTGCTGCTGGCGGGCGTGCCCACCCTGCCGTTCTGGCCGGACCCGGTGCCCGCCGTCGCCGTGATGACCGCCGTCGTGCTGCTGCTGACCGCCGTGGACTGGGCGCTCGCCGCCCCGCTGCACGGGCTCACCGTCGACCGTGAGGGCGACCGGGCCGTCCGGCTCGGCCACCCCGCGACCGTCACGCTGCGCCTGGCCAACACCTCCGGCCGTACGCTGCGCGCCCAGGTGCGCGACGTGTGGGTGCCGTCGGCGGGGGCCCGTCCGGACGTACCGCCGGACCGGGTGTCCCGGGTCGGGCCGGGCGGGGTGCTGGTGCTGCCCAACCGGCTCACCCCCACCCGGCGCGGCGACCGGCCGGCGGTGACGGTGGCGGTGCGTTCGCTCGGGCCGCTCGGGTTGGCGTTCCGGCAGCGGGCCGGGCGTCCCGCCGCCCCCGGCTGGACGCTGCGGGTGCTGCCCCGGTTCGACTCCCGGCGGCACCTGCCCGAGAAGCTGTCCCGGCTGCGGGTCATCGACGGCACCCAGGTCACCCGGGGCCGGGGCCAGGGCACCGAGTTCGACACCCTGCGCGAGTACGTGGTCGGCGACGACGTCCGCTCCATCGACTGGCGGGCCAGCGCCCGCCGCTCCGACGTGCTGGTCCGCACCTGGCGGCCGGAACGCGACAGGCGGTTGGTGTGCGTGCTGGACACCGGCCGCACCTCGGCGGTACGCGTCGGCGACGTACCCCGGCTGGACGCCGCCATCGACGCGGCGTTGCTGCTGACCGCGCTGGCCGCCCGGGCCGGCGACCGGGTCGAGCTGCTGGCCGCCGACGCCACGATCCGGGCCACGGTCACCGGCACCGGGCGGCGGGATCTGCTGCACCGGCTGGTCGACGCCCTCGCGCCGGTGCACCCGGCGCTGGTGGAGACCGACTTCGACCTGATCGTCGCGGAGATCCTGCGGCGGCACCGGCGACGCAGCCTGGTGGTGCTCCTGACCGCGCTGGAGCCCGGGGCGCTCGCCGAGGGGCTGCTGCCGGTGCTGCCCCGGCTGGCCGCCCGGCACCGGGTGGTGGTGGCGGCCGTGCACGACCCGGCGCTCACCGCGCTGACCACCGGCCCCCCGGTACGCCCCGAGGACGCCTACGCCGCCGCGGCCGGCTGGCGGGCGCTCGCCGAGCGGGACCGGGTCCGCGCCGTCCTCGGCCGGTACGGCGTGACCGTGGTGGACGCCCCGGCGGACCGGCTCGCCCCGGCCCTGGCCGACACCTACCTCCGGCTCAAGGCCCTCGGTCAGCTCTGACCCGGGCAGGTCAGCGGGGTGGGCGGGAGGCGGGCTGCCAGGCGCGGGCCGGGTCCGTCGACGGCCAGAGTTCGGCCAGCCACGGGTCGGTGCGCTCGGCCGGTGCCCGTTCGGCGGCGACGGCCCGCCGGCCGAGCAGCACCACGTAGGCGAAGAAGCCCAGCCAGACCGTCGCGCCGACGCCGACCCGCAGCACCACCGGCACCGGTGCCGGGGTGACGAACGCCTCCAGCAGCGCGGAGACCGCGAACAGCCCGACCAGACCCACCGCGACCAGGATCGCCGACCGGCCCGCCTCGGCGACCGACCGGCCCCGGCCCAGGTGCTCCGGCGGCGAGATCCACGCCCAGGCGGTCCGCAGCCCGACCCCGGCGGCCACGAAGACCCCGGTCAACTCCAGCAGCCCGTGCGGGGTGATCAGTCCGAAGAAGACGTCGGAGCGGCCGTAGGAGACCATCACGCCGCCCACCACCCCGATGTTCAGCGCGTTCTGCCACAACAGGTAGAGCACCGGCACGACGAGCACCCCCGCGGCGAGGCACTGGGCGGCGATCCAGGCGTTGTGGGTCCACAGGTGGAAGGCGAAGGTCGGCGCGGAGAACTCGGTGTAGTAGCCGGCGAATCCGGAGTCGACCAGGTCGGCGGCGGCGTCCGGGCCGATGAACGCGGCGGCGGTGCCCGGGTTACCGGCGACGTACCAGATGAGGAAGCCGCTGAGCAGGCTGAACCCGGTCGCCACCGCGCACCACCACGGCCAGGCCCGGTAGACCGCGCCGGGGAACCCGACGGTGAGGAACCGCCCGACGGCCGACCAGGAGGCCCGTTGCCGGCCGGTGATCCGGGCCCGCGCCCGCAGCACGAGCTGGGAGAGCCGGCTGACCAGGGCCGGGTCGGGTGCCCGGCTGCGCAGCGCCGACAGGTGGGTGGCGGTGCGCTGGTAGAGGACGATCATCTCGTCGATCTCGTCGACGTCGAGCCGGCGACGGTCGCAGAACAGCTCCAGCCGTCGCCACTCGTGGCTGTGCTCGGCGACGTACGCGTCGAGATCCACTGGTCCTCCCCCGTCCGGCGACCATAGTGTTCACTGTCCGGGTGAGCGCGCAACCACCGGTGCCGGCCGGCACTGTCCCGGCCGGCGTCGACCCGGCGGGGCGCTGGGCGGACGCGGGGCTGGTCAGCGGCGAGGCCGTCGCGCTGGACGTCCGGGCGGCGCGGCTCGGGTCCCGGGTGCTGGCGCTGCTGATCGACATCGTCGGGCAACTGTTCTGCGCGGCGTTGCTGGCGCTGACGCTGACCCCGCTGGTACTGATCGTGCTTCCCGAGCAGGTGGTGGACCGGGCCCTGACCGGCGCGTTGGAGACCCTCGGCCTGGTGCTGGTGGTGGTCGGCTATCCGGTGCTGTGGGAACGTCTCAACCACGGCCGGACGCCCGGCAAGCTCGCGGTGGGGCTGCGCGTGGTCAGCGCCGACGGCGGGCCGGTGCAGTGGCGTCAGTCGCTGACCCGGGCGCTGGTCGGGGCGGCCGTGGAGTGGCCGGGGCTGGTGCTGCCGCTGCTGAGCTGGGTGGCCGGGGCGACGGTGATGCTGACCGACCCGCGTGGCCGACGGCTGGGTGACCTGGTGGCCGGCACGATGGTGGTGCACACCCGCACCACGCACCCGTGGCGGCCGGCCCCGGGGATCGTCGCGCCGCTGGCCGGCTGGGCCGCCACGCTGGACCTGACCCGGCTGGACGACGCGCTGGCCCTGGCGGTGCGGCAGTACCTGACCCGGGGGCAGCAGATCGTCGAGCCGTACCGCAGCCGGCTGGCCCGGGAGTTGTGGCGCGAGGTGGCGGCGGTGACCGCCCCGACGCCGCCGCCGGGCGTACCGGAGCCGTTGCTGTTGGCGGCGGTCCTTGCCGAACGCAACCGGCGCGGCTCGCTGCGGCTGCGCCACCAGCGGGCGCTCACCGCCGCTCTCTGGCCCGACCCGGCCCCGGCCACCCCCGCCGTCGACCCGCCGGCCCCGGTCGGGGTACGACCGGCCGGGCCGGTGCTCCGGTCGGCGTCGCCGGACCGCCCGGCCTGACCGGTTCGTCGCGGCCGGCCGCCGTTCAGCCGAACAGGGCGCGGCCCCACCAGTCGGCGGCGTCGCGGACCCCGGGTGGGCAGGCGAACAGGCCGCTGGAGACGTGCCGCAGGTACTCGTTCATCGCGTCGTTGCGGGCGAGCCGGGTCTGGATCGGCACGAACTGCCGGCGTGGGTCCCGCTGGTAGGCCATGAAGAACAGCCCGGCGTCGAGCCGGCCGAGCCCGTCCGATCCGTCGACGTAGTTGTAGCCCCGGCGCAGCAGCCGGGCGCCGTCGTTCAGGGTGGGGTGGGCGAGGCGCACGTGCGAGTCCACGGCGATCACCGGCTGGCCGTCGTCGCCCTTCGCGGCGAAGTCCGGCTCGTCGAACTCGTCCCGGCGGCCCAGCGGCGCGCCGCTGCCCTTGGTCCGGCCGACGATCTGCTCCTGCTCGGCAAGCGAACTGCGGTCCCAGGTCTCGATCTGCATCCGGATCTTGCGGGTGACCAGGTAGGACCCGCCGGTCATCCAGTCCGCGCCGTCCTCCGGCTGGGCCCAGAGCTGCTCGCGGAGCAGCCCGGCGTCCTCGGCCTTGAGGTTGGCGGTGCCGTCCTTGAAACCGAAGAGGTTACGCGGGGTCGCCTGGTCCCGCGACGTCGACGAGGTACGCCCGAAGCCGAGCTGTGACCAGCGGACGCTGACCACCCCCATGCCGATCCGGGCCAGGTTGCGGATGGCGTGCACCGCCACCTGCGGGTCGTTCGCGCACGCCTGTACGCACAGGTCGCCACCGGAGATCTCCGGGCGCAACGCGTCCCCGGCGAAGTGCGGCAGGTCGACCAGGGCGGCGGGCCGCCGGCCGGCGAGGCCGAACCGGTCCCGGCCCTGTGCGTCGCGGAACAGGGTGGCGCCGAAGCCGACGGTCAGGGTGAGCTGCGACGGGGGCAGGCCCAACGCCTCGCCGGTGTCGTCCGGCGGGGCCTCCGGCATGCCGCCCACCGCGCCGATCACCCCGGCGTCCTTCCCGCCGGTCATCCGGGCGGCGGCGGCCGTCCATTCCTGGAGCATCGCGACCAGCCGGTCCCGGTCCTTGGTGATCACGTCGAAGGCGACGAAGTGCAGCCGGTCCTGGGCCGGGGTGGTGATCCCGGCCTGGTGCTCACCGTGGAACGGCACCGCCCCGGCGGCCCCGTCGTACGCGGCGGCCCGGTCGCCGTCGCGGGCCAGCGCGCCCGCTCCGGCGGCCACCCCGGCGACTCCGGCGACCCCGACCCCGGCGAGGGTGATCGCCCGCCGGCGGGACAGCCGGCGGCGTCCCCGGCCGGCGGTGCTGCTCTGCTCGCTCATCGACTCTCCTGGGAGGGACCGGCCGCCGGACGACGGCCGTGCTGACCCGTCGTCACCGGGCGACGGCGGCGGCGACCTTGCTGACCGGCTCGGCGAGGGCGTTGATGCTGTCCGACAGCTCCTTGAGGTCGGCCTTGCTCAGCTGGGTGTGCAGCTTCCAGCCGTCGCCGTCGCGGTGCTTGCCGAGCGCCGCCTCCACGGCGGTGAACTCCTTGTCGAGCTGGGCGACCAGCTCCGGGGCCCGCTGCTCCAGGGCCGGCCGCAGCGCGGCGACGGCCGCCTTGGAGCCCTCCAGGTTGGCGTTGAAGTCCCAGAGGTCGGTGTGCGAGTACCGCTCCTCCTCGCCGGTGATCTTGCCGCTGGCCACCTCGTCGAGCAGCGCCTTGGCCCCGTTGGCGAGCTGGAGCGGGGTGAGCTTCTCGGCGTTGGCCCGGGTCACGATCTCCTTGACGTCGGCGAGCAGCCGGTCGGCGATCGGGCCGTCCTTGCTGATGTCGCCGGTGGTCCAGAGGTCCTTCTCGATCCGGTGGAAGCCGGTGAACTCCATGCCCTCCTCGATGACCTCCTCCCGCCCGTCGATCTTCGGGTCGAGGTCGCCGAAGCTCTCCGCGACCGGCTCGATCCGCTCCCAGTAGGTGCGGGCCACCGGGTACAGGGCCTTGGCCTTGGCCACGTCACCGGCCTTGACCGCGGTGACGAACTCCTCGGTCTTCGTCAGCAGGGCGGCGGTCTGGCTGGTCACGTACCGCTGGTAGCTGGCGGTGGCCTCGGTCAGCGCGGCGTCCGGGGCCACGGTCGCGGCGGTGCCGCTCACCTTCAGCGCTCCCCGGATGCCCCGGCCGCTCATCCCGGGCTTGCAGGCCGTCTCGTACGTCCCCGCGGGCAGCTCCACCCGCAGCTCCCGGCTCAGGCCCGGGGCGATGTTCTCCACCTCGCCCATCACCCGGTCACCGGCGGCGTAGACGTAGAACTCGTTGACCTTGCTGCCGGAGTTGGTCACGGTGAAGGTCGCCTGGCCGGCCTCCAGTTCGGTGACGTCGACCTCGCACACGCTGTCGGTGGCCTTGACCTTGACCGAGTTGCCGGCGCCGGCGTCGGACCGGTCGTCCTTGCCACAGGCGGTGACACCGGTGACGGCCAGCGCGCCGACGGCGGCGAGCACCAGGAAACGGGTGGTACGCATCGTTGCTTGTCTCCTTGGAGAGGACGGTGGATCAGACGCGCCGCGACCCGGCCGGCTGCACGGCGGCGGGGCCGTCCTGCTCAGCGGTGGCGTCGGCCTCGGTGGTGGGGGCGGGCCCGGGCGTCGGCGGGGTGGCGGCCGGCGCGGGCTTGACCGGGGCGGCCGGCCGGCGCAGGAACAGCACCAGCACCGGGACGGCGTACGCGACCCAGGCGACCGTCTCCAGCACGCTCGGCGCGGCGGTGACGTTGAACATCCCGGCGAGCAGGGCGGCGTACCAGGTGCCGGGGTCGAGCACGCCGGTGATGTCGAAGGCCAGGTCGTTGAGGCCCGGCAGCACCCCGGCCTCCTGGAAGTCGTGCACGCCGTACTTGAGGATGCCGGCGGCGACCAGGATCAGCAGCGCGCCCGTCCAGGTGAAGAACGTCGACAGGTTGATCCGCAGGGCGCTGCGGTAGAGCAGGAATCCGATCCCGACGGCGGTGGCGATACCGCCGATCAGGGCCAGCAGCGGCCCGGAGCCGGTGCCGCCGGTCGCGCTCTGCGCCGCCGAGTAGAAGATCAACGCGGTCTCCAGGCCCTCCCGGACGACCGCGAGGAAGGCCATCCCGGCGACCGCGAGCGAGCCGACCGCGAGCGCCTCGCTCAGCTTGCCCCGCAGTTCACCGGCGATCGTCCGGGCGGCCCGCCGCATCCAGAAGATCATCCAGGTCACGAAGACCACGGCGGCGACCGAGGTGACGGCCTCGAACAGTTCCCGGTCCTCGGAGCGGGCCAGCAGCGAGGTCGAGGTGTACTCGATCAGCCAGCCGAACAGGACCGAGAGCGCCACGGCGAGCCCGACGCCGACCCACACCTGCGGCAGCCGGTCCCGGCGCTGCGACTTGACCAGGAAGGCGACCAGGATGCTGACGACGAGCGTCGCCTCCAGGCCCTCCCGCAGGCCGATCAGGTACGTGGCGAACATCGGTGCTCCGTGTCGTGGGTCAGACTTGCCTCAGGCAACTTAGGGCAGCCATACCTTCCTCCTGATCGGGGGTTCCGTCAAGTCGTTCTTGACAGCTTCACCCTGGTCGGAAGGGTCGGCCTGGACCCGCCGGCCGGGGGTGCCGACCCGCCGCCCGACGTGGCAGGATTCGACGTACCCCCAGGACAGGACGCCCCGTGAACGACGCGCCCCGCATCCCCACCCTCCGCCCGGCGGACACCCCCGCACCAGGGACTTCCGACCCGTGTGGGCCACGCCACCGTCGGCCGGGACGGCACCGGTGAGGGGCTTCGGCCCGTGGCTGGCCGTCCTCGCGTTGGTGATCGTGCTCAGCGTCCTGCGGCTGCGCCCGCTGGCCGTGGCCGTCTCCCTGACCTGGCTCGCCTGGTGCGTGTGGACCTGGGTCCGCCCCACCCGCCGTGGCCCCGGCGCGTCCTGACCCCCGCCCGGCCCCGGCGCGTCCTGACCCCGCCGGCCCCGGCTCCGGGCCGACCCGCACACGGGTGAGGGGGCCGGCCACGTGGTGGCCGACCCCCTCGTCCGTCCGGGGTGCTCAGTAGCGGTAGTGCTCCGGCTTGAACGGGCCCTCGGGCGAGACGCCCAGGTAGGCGGCCTGCTCCTTGGTCAGCTCGGTCAGCCGGGCGCCGAGCGCGTCCAGGTGCAGCCGGGCGACCTTCTCGTCCAGGTGCTTGGGCAGCACGTAGACGCCGACCGGGTACTCGTCGGTCTTGGTGTACAGCTCGATCTGGGCGATCGTCTGGTTGGCGAACGAGTTCGACATCACGAAGCTCGGGTGGCCGGTGGCGTTGCCCAGGTTCAGCAGGCGGCCCTCGGAGAGCACGATGATGGCGTGGCCGTCGTCGAAGCGCCACACGTCGACCTGCGGCTTGATGTTCTCCCGGGTGACGTCCGAGCGCTTCGCCAGGCCGGCCATGTCGATCTCGTTGTCGAAGTGGCCGATGTTGCCGACGATGGCCTGGTGCTTCATCCGGGCCATGTGCTCGTTGGTGATGACGTCGAAGCAGCCGGTCGCGGTGATGAAGATGTCGGCCTGCTCGACCACGTCCTCCAGGGTGGCGACCTGGTACCCGTCCATCGCCGCCTGGAGCGCGCAGATCGGGTCGACCTCGGTCACCACGACCCGGGCGCCCTGGCCGCGCAGCGACTCGGCGCAGCCCTTGCCCACGTCGCCGTAGCCGAGCACGACGGCCATCTTGCCGCCGATCAGCACGTCGGTGGCCCGGTTGATGCCGTCGATCAGCGAGTGCCGGCAGCCGTACTTGTTGTCGAACTTGCTCTTGGTCACCGAGTCGTTGACGTTGATGGCCGGGAAGAGCAGGGTGCCGGCCCGGTGCATCTCGTAGAGCCGGTGCACGCCGGTGGTGGTCTCCTCGGTGACGCCCTTGATGCCGGCGGCGATCCGGGTCCAGCGCTGGTTGTCCTCGGCGAGGCTGCGGTGCAGCACCTGGAGGATGACCGCGTACTCCTCGGAGTCGGCGGACTCGACCGCCGGGACGGCCCCGGCCTTCTCGAACTCGACGCCCTTGTGCACCAGCAGGGTGGCGTCACCGCCGTCGTCGAGGATCATGTTCGGGCCCTGTCCGTCCGGCCAGGCGAGCACCTGCTCGGTGCACCACCAGTACTCCTCCAGCGTCTCGCCCTTCCAGGCGTAGACCGGGACGCCGGACGGCGCGTCGGGGGTGCCCTCGGGGCCGACCACGATCGCGGCGGCGGCGTGGTCCTGGGTGGAGAAGATGTTGCAGGACGCCCAGCGGACCTGCGCGCCGAGGGCGACCAGCGTCTCGATCAGGACGGCGGTCTGGATGGTCATGTGCAGCGAACCGGTGATCCGGGCGCCGGCGAGGGGCTGGGCGTCGGCGAATTCGCGGCGGATCGCCATCAGGCCGGGCATCTCGTGCTCGGCGAGGCGGATCTCCTTGCGCCCGAACTCGGCGAGCGACAGATCCGCCACCTTGTAGTCGCCCTCGGCGAGGGCGCTCGGCCGGGCGTCGCTGGATGACGCCGGGAGGGTGCTGGTCATGAAGGCTCCTGTCGAACGATGGCTGCGCGACCATCCACCTTACGCCGGCCCCCTCGCGGCGCACTGTGGGCCGCCTGGAGACAGCGCACGGGGCGGTCGGCGTGGGACGAAACCTCCGTCCACCTGCCGGCCGCCCCGTGCATCCCCCCGGTTTGGTTACCCCCGCGCGCCGCCGGACCTTCGTCGCGACAACGCTGCGTACTCATGAGGTTACCGTGCGACACGGACTAGTCAAGCAATTCGGGAAAGTCGGACTTGCGGCGTGGCGCAGGTCGCCGCGCGTGACGCCGTCAGCCGCCGCACGTGGCGACGAACGCCGTGCCCGTACCGGACAGGACCAGCGCCGCACCGGCGGCCGTCCCCACAGCGGCCTGCCCCGGACCGAGCATCACCGCGCCCACCCCGTCGTCCACCCCGACCTTGCCGTGGTGGCAGAACACCACCCGGGGGCCGGGCAGCGGCAGCCGGACCTCCGGCCCGGCCGCGTCCACCGTCACCCGGTGCAGCGCGAAGTCGTCCACCGGCACCGGCCAGCAGACCACCCCGGGCGTCACCGGCCGGGCGACGAGCACCGGATCGTCCAGCACCTCGAACCGCAGTACCCGCAGCAACTCGTCGACGTCCACGTGCTTCGGGGTGAGCCCGCCGCGCAGCACGTTGTCACTGGCCGCCATGATCTCCACGCCGGCGCCGCTCAGGTAGGCGTGCAGGTTGCCGGCCGGCATCCAGATCGCCTCCCCCGGCGTCAGCCGCACGTGGTGCAGCAGCAGCGCCACCAGCACCCCCGGATCGGCCGGGTAGCGGGTCGCCAGGTCCCGGGCCAGCTCCGCGTCCGGCCCGGCGGCGTCCGCCGTGCGCACCGCCTCGACCAGCCCGGCGCGGTCGGCGTCCGGCCAGGTCAACAGCAACCGTACGGCCTCCCGCAGCCCCGCCGGCCCGGCCCGCAGCGCGGCCACCACCGGCGACAATTCCGGTACGCCGAACCCGGCCAACGCCGTCGCCGACACCCGCGGGTCCCGGAACCCGCAGAGCGCGTCGAACGGCGTCAACGCGACGAGCAACTCCGGCTTGTGGTACGGGTCGACGTAGTTGCGCGGCCCCCGCGCCCGCCCCGCCACCCCGTCGGCCCACCCGTCACCGGCCTGCCCGGCATCAGCCTGCCCGACGTCAGCCTGCTCGGCGGCGTAGCCGGCGCGGGCCTGCTCGGCGTCGGGGTGGGCCTGGAGACTCAACGGGGCGTCCGCGGCGAGCACCTTCAACAGGAAAGGCAGCCGGGTGCCGAACCGGCCGACCACCTCCTCACCGAGCCAGTGGTCCGGCTCGGCGACCAGCAGGTCGGTCAGGCTCACCCGCTCGCCGTCCCGGTCGACCATGGCCGGGCCGCCCGGGTGGGCGCCCAGCCACAGCTCCGCCTCCGGGCCGTCGGTCGGCGCCGGCCGCCCCTGCAACTCGGCGAGCGCCGAGCGGGACCCCCAGGCGTAGTCGCGGATCGACCCGTACAGCAGTTCCACGGTCAGCCTCCGGCCCGCCCGGCCACCTCACTCGACCCGCCCGACGCCGGTGCCGCCGCGGTGGGCGCGGCCGTGCCGGTGCCCGCCCGCTCGGCGGCGACGCTGTAGATGTCCGGCTCCAGATAGATCACCCGGGCGATCGGTACGGCCGCGCGGATGCGCGCCTCGACCGCGTTGATCCCCCGGGCCAGTTCCTCGGCGCTCTCCCAGGCCGGCACGCCGATCTTCGCGGCCACCATCAGCTCCTCCGGGCCGAGGTAGAGCGTCTTCATGTGGATGATCCGCTCGACCTCGGGACCGTCGGTGACGGCCCGCTCGATGGTCGCCACCTCGCCCGGGTCGGCACCCTCGCCGAGCAGCAGGCTCTTCGTCTCGATCGCCAGCACGACCGCGATGATCACCAGCAGGACGCCGATCATCGCGGTGCCCGCGGCGTCCCACATGCCGTTGCCGGTGATCAGCGTCATCCCCACGCCGAACAGCGCGAGCACCAGGCCGACCAGCGCGCCGAAATCCTCCAGCAGCACCACCGGCAGCTCCGGCGCCTTGGCCCGACGGATGAAGTTCACCCAGGACTGGTTGCCCCGGGTGTGGTTCGACTCCTTGATCGCCGTACGGAACGAGAAGCCCTCCATCACGATCGCGGCCAGCAGCACCGTCACCGGCACCCACTGCCACGAGGTGATCGGGTGCGGGTCGGCCGCCTTGTGCCACGCCTCGTACAGCGCGAACAGTCCACCGAGGCTGAACAGCACGATCGACACGATGAACGCGTAGATGTAGCGCTCCCGGCCGTACCCGAAGGGGTGTTGCGGGGTGGCCGCCCGCTTGGCCCGCTTGCCGCCGAGCAGCAGCAGCGCCTGGTTGCCCGAGTCGGCCACCGAGTGGATCGACTCCGCCAGCATCGACGACGAACTGGTCAGCAGGAACGCGATGAACTTGGTGATGGCGATACCGATGTTCGCCAGCAGGGCGGCGATGATCGCCTTGGTACCGCCGTTCGCGCTCACTGGTTCGACAGCTCCTTCATCTCGGTGACGGCCGGAACGGCCATCGGGTCCAGCCCATGGGCCAGGGCCAGATAGATCGACGCGAAGTCGGGCACCGCGACGAGGGAGGCGAGCCGTTCCAGCGCGGAGCCGCCCTCGGCGGTGACCACGTCGCAGCGCACCCCGCGCCGCTCGGCGAGGGTCTGCACCGCGTCGGCGCGACGCTCCTCGACGGCCAGCGGCTCGTCGGTGTCGTCGTCGGCGTTGAGGCCGCCGTCGCGCAGCAGCACCAGCCGCAGCCGGGTCGGATCGGGCTCGACCTCGTCCGGGTCGGCGAAGATGTCCCGCGTCGACTCCACCAGGCCGCCGAAGACGCCGTCGAGCAGGCCGACCCGGCCCCGACCGGCCTCACCCAGCGCCCCGGTGACCACCGGGTACCGGGCGTTGGCCGACAGCGTGTCACCGAAGCGGCGGGCCGCCACGGTGGCCAGCGGGGACGAGCCCCAGACGATCGGGATCGACCCGGCCAGCCCGAGGGCCAGCGACTTCGCCGGGTTGACGAAGGACTCGGCGGTCGACCGGCACCGGTCGGCGTCGGCGTCCAGCCGGGCCGCCGTCTCGGCCAGATCCGCCTCGTTGACCTTCACCAGGCCGAGCGTACGGGCGGCGAGCAGAACCGGCACGGTGAGCGCCCAGAGGCTGGCCCGGGCCGGGGCCCGGCGGGGCACCGGGATGAACGGCGCGCGGGCCCGCTCGGCCACCGACTGCAACTGCGAGTCGGGCGCGCCGACCGCGACCAGCCGGGCCCCCCGGCGGTGCGCGGCCTCGGCGGCGCCCAACGCCTCCGGGCTACGGCCGGACGCGCTGACCGCGATCACCACGTCGGCCGCG
>NZ_JACGMO010000160.1:0-14658 GCF_015354745.1 Micromonospora sp. S-DT3-3-22 | reverse complement strand
ACGCCCCGCCCGCCGCCCGGGCCAGTTCCGCCCCGCGCCCCGCCCGCCGCCCAGTGCGGTGCCACCCGCGCCGCGCCCCCTCGCGCCCCGCCCCTCCCGCCCGCCCTCCCCGGTGATCAAGAAGTTTGCGTCAACTGATCAAGAGGTTTGCGTCAACCTGAAGATCGAAGCTGACGCGAACCTCTTGATCACCGAGAACGGGACTTGGGGCCGGCCGGGCGCTGCTCAGCTGACCGGTGCGGGGGTCTGTGCCGGGTGGGCGGGGGCGGTCGGGCGGTTCATCGTGCGCCACGGGCCGCCGAGCAGCGGGGTGAGCACCACCAGCAGGTAGCAGACGCCCACGGTGAGCAGGGTGGGCGTGGTGCCGAAGCCGTCCACGGCCACCCCGGCGGCGAGCGCGCCCAGCGGGATGCCGGCCCAGCAGCCGGCCCCGATCACCCCGAACACCCGGGCCCGCAGGTGGGCCGGCACCCGTTCCAACTCCACCGCGCCGAGCAGCGGGTTGATCGCCCCGGCGGCGAATCCGGACAGGGCGAAGACCGCGACGATCCAGGGCAACGGCGGCGCGGCGGCCAGCACCCAGAAGGGTGGCCCACCGGCGACGGCGAAGGCGGTGACGAAGGTGGCCCGGCGGGGCAGCCGGTGACCGACCGCGCTGAACAGCAGCGACCCGACCAGCGCGCCGCCACCCATCGCGCCGACCAGCAGGCCGAACGCGGTGGCCCCGCCGAGGTCCCGGTCGGCCACCACCGGCAGCAGCACGTTGCTCTTCGTCGCGTCGAAGAAGTTGGTCACCAGCACGAGCAGCACCACCGCCCGCAGCAGCGGCTCCCGGGTCAGGAAGCGCACCCCGACGGCGAAGTCCCGCCAGTAGCCGCCCCCGGTCGGTCCGGTCGACTCGGCCGGGCGCAGCGACCGGGGCACCAGCAGCGCCACGACCAGCGCGGAGACCGCGAAGGTGGCGGCGTCCACGGCCAGCACCGGGAGCGCGCCGAGGGCGGTCACGAGCAGCCCGGCCACCGGCGCGCCGACCAGCCGGGCGCTGCGTTCGGTCGCCTCGTACCAGCCGACCGCCCGCTCCAGCGGCACCCCGGCGGCGGTGGCCGCCTCCGGCAGCAGCGCGTTGCGGGCGGTCTGCCCCGGGGTGTCGAGCAGGCCGCTGGCGAAGACCAGCCCGAGCAGGGCCCAGAACGGCAGGCCGACCGTGGCGTCGAGCAGTGGCACGGCCGCCACCGTCAGCCCGGAGACCACGTCGGCCAGGATGCTGGCCCGGCGGTAGCCGATCCGGTCCACCAGCACCCCGCCGAGGGCGCCGCCGAGCACCACCGGCACGGTGGCGACCGCGCCGGTGAGGCCGGTCGCGGCGGGCGAGCCGGTCGTGGCGAGCACGTACAGCGGCAGCGCGATCAGGGTGAGCATGTTGCCGGTGAGCGAGACGGCGTGACCGAGCAGCAGGCCGACCAGGGGAGCGCGGCGGCGCGGCGACGTCACCGCGGGTCCCGGAAGGCGTGGTAGATCAACGACACGGAGGCGGCCCCCGGCCGGTCCGGGTCGCTGCGGTCCCGCCAGCGGGCGGCCAGCGCCTCCAGGTCGGCCCGCAGCTCGATCAGCTCGTCGCTGGTCAGGTGCAGCCAGGAGTCGGCGCTGGCGGTGCCGCGCACCCACTGCGGGTCGAGGGTCGCCTCGACGTCGAGGTAGTGACCGAGGCGTTCCGCGTACCGGTCGAGGACGGCGCGGCGCAGCAGGTCGGAGGCGGCCCGCCGTTCCGGGTCGGCGAGCGCCTCGACCGGCTCCCAGGACGTCCGCGCGTGGGTCGCCCGCCACCAGCGTTCCCGGCGGTCCCGGGCGTGCTCGGGGGCCTCCTCGACGAAGCCGTGCTCGGCCAGCTTGCCCAGGTGGTAGCTGACCGAGCCGACCGCCTCGTCGACGGCGTCGCTGAGCATGCCGACGCTGCGCGGGCCCCGCACCCGCAGCTCGCCGAGCAGCCGCAGCCGGGTCGGGTGGGCCAGCGCGCGCATCGCCCGGGGATCGGTCAGGTGCCGGGTGGGTTCCTCGGTCATGCGCCCACCCTAAAAGCACAAGACATGAAGTACAAGAAGTCTTGTGGAATTGTGGCCGGCGCGCCGGGGACGGCGACGCGCTGCGGGGCGCGGACAGGCCGGGGACAATGCGACGGAGCGACGGCTGACGCGGACCCGGCCGGGACCAGGAACAGAGGCGGTGCCGATGACCGAGCCGGCGGTGACCACCGCAACCGGGCCGGTGGCGTCCACCGGGCCGGGAACCGGGGGCGGGGGGTGACGGCCGGCCTGGCACTGACCTTCGCCCTCGGCGCGGCGTTCGGCTACGGCGTCGGCTCGGTCCTGCAGGCCGTCGGGGCCCGACGCGGGGCCAGCACCCTGCGCGCCCTCGGCCACCCGCTCTACCTCGTCGGCCTCGGCTGCGACACGCTGGCCTGGCTCGCCTCCCTGGTCGCCCTCCAGAAACTCCCCGTGTACGCGGTCCAGTCGGTCACCGCCGGCTCGCTGGCCGTCACCGTGGTCGTCGCCCGGATCGTGCTCGGTGCGCGACTACGCCGCCGGGACACCGGGGCGATCCTGCTCACCGTCGCCGCCCTCACCGTCATCTCGCTGGCCGCCGGCCCCGAACCGCCGGTCACCGCGTCGGCGGCGCTCCGGGTCGGCCTGGCCGGCGCGGCGGTGCTGACCGCGATCGCCGGCCTCGCCGCCCTACGGGTCGCCCGGCCGGTCGTCGCCGCCACCCTGGCCGGTCTCGCCTGGGGGATCACCGCGCTGTGCGCGCGGGCGCTCATCCCGCCACCCGACCCGCTGGGCCACCCCGGCACGGCGGCCTGGGACCTGCTGAAGGAGCCGGTCACCTGGGGCCTGGTCGTCTCCGGGGTGACCGGGACGATCCTCTACGCGCACGCGCTGCGCCACGGGCAGGTCGGGCCGGTCACCGCCGTGCTCTGGGCGGTCGAGATCGTCGTCCCGTCGGTCGCCGGGGTGCTGCTGCTCGGCGACGGGGTCCGCCCCGGCTGGCTGCCGTGGGCGGTCCTGGCCACCCTGACCACCGTGGCCGCCGCGATCGTGCTGGCCGGCGCCCCGGGCACCGCCGACACCGCCGCAGCGGACGACGCCCCCGGCTGAGCCCACAGGGCACCGGCGAACGTCGACCGGGTCAGCCCGGCCGTCGGCCCTCGCCGGCCGGCCGCCGACCCTTGAGCCGGCGGCCCAACTCCCGGGCGATCTCCCGGTTGGCGTCGCGTTCGGCGAGCACCTGCCGCTTGTCGTACGAGCGGCGGCCCCGGGCCAGCCCGACCTCGACCTTGGCCCAGCCGTTGCTGAAGTACATCGACAGCGGCACCAGGGTGATCCCCGGGTCGCGCAACTTCTCCAGGATGCGGGCGATCTCCACCCGGTGCAGCAGCAGCTTGCGGGTCCGCCGGGGCTGGTGGTTGGTCCAGGTGCCGTAGCCGTACTCGGCGATGTGCAGGCCGTACAGCAGGATCTCGCCGTCGCTCTCCTGGGCGAACGCGTCGACCAGCGACACCCGCCCCTCGCGCAGCGACTTCACCTCGGTGCCGGCCAGCACGATGCCCGCCTCGTAGGTCTTCAGCACCGTGTAGTCGTGGCGGGCCTTCCTGTTGACGGCGATGGGCCTACGCTCCGCGTCCCGCGACACCACGACCACCCCCCGCCCGGATCTGCCAGCGGCGTACACCCTACCGCCGACGCCGGCCCGGCACCCGCGTGGCAGGATCGCCGCATGTCGGAGTGGGCGGCGATCACGCCGGAGGACCGGGACTGGACCGCCGTCATCGACGACGGGTGCGCCGAGTGCGGCTTCGTGCCGCAGCGGGCCGACGCCACCGGGGACCGGCTGCGCGCCACCGTCCCGGTGTGGCGGGAGGTGCTGTCCCGGCCCGACGCGACCCGGCGGCCCGCGCCGACCGTCTGGTCGCCGGTGGAGTACGCCTGCCACGTGCGGGACACCTGCCGGATCTTCCGGGGGCGGCTGGCGCTGATGCTCGACGAGGACGACCCGGTCTTCCCCAACTGGGACCAGGACGCCACCGCCGTCGAGGACGACTACTTCCACCAGGCGCCGGCCCGGGTGGCCGGGGAACTCGCCGCGCAGGCCGAGTCGACCGCCGCCGCGTTCGACGCCGTCACGCCCGCGCAGCGGGCCCGCCCGGGCCGGCGCAGCAACGGTTCGGTGTTCACCGTGGGCCGCTTCGCCGTCTACTTCCTGCACGACGTGGTGCACCACGTGCACGACGTCACCCGCCCGGCGACCCCCCGCTGACCCGCGAGGCGACGTCGCGACCGAAGTCGATGTCGGAGCGGGTCCGGTCGGGGTGGCGCACCCTCCGGCGGAGCCGCCCGGCCGGTAGGGTCCCCGGCCGTGACCGACGCCGACTTCCTCGCCGAGACCCGCGCCTCCTACGACACGATGGCCGCCGGGTACGCCACCCGGTTCCGGACCGAACTCGCCGCCCGCCCGGTCGACCGGGCCATGCTCGCCGCGTTCGCCGAGACCGTCCTGGCCGGCGGGGGCGGCCCGGTGCTCGACGTCGGCTGCGGCCCCGGCCGGATCACCGCTCACCTGCGCGCCCTCGACCTGGCCGTCACCGGGCTCGACCTGTCCCCGGGGATGCTGGCCCAGGGCCGGCTGGCCCATCCGGGGCTGCGTTTCGTCGAGGGGTCCATGCTGGACCTGCCGGTGGCCGACGGGGTCCTCGCCGGCCTGGTCGCCTGGTACAGCGTCATCCACGTACCCGACGGGTGGCTGCCCCGGGTCTTCGCCGAGTTCCACCGGGTCCTCGCCCCCGGCGGGCACGCGCTGCTCGCCTTCCAGGTCGGCGACGAGACGGTCCGCTACACCGAGGCGTGGGGCGACCCGGTCTCGCTGGCGTTCCGTCGCCGCCAGCCGGACCACGTGGCGGCGTTGCTGCACGCCGCCGGGCTGCCGGAGCGGGCCCGGATGTGCCGGGCCCCGCAGGAGTTCGACGGCGCCACCGAACGCACCCCGCAGGCCTGCCTGCTGGTCCGTCGGGACGACGACCGGGCGTGACCGGGCCGCCACGGCACCTCGTATCCTGTTGCGCGGATCTGGCCCACCCGTACGAGGAGGTTGGTGTGAGCAGTCGGACCGAGACGCTGGAGTTCCAGGCGGAGACACGCCAGCTGCTGCAACTGATGGTGCATTCCATCTACTCGCACAAGGACGTCTTCCTGCGCGAGCTGATCTCCAACGCCTCCGACGCGTTGGACAAGCTCCGGCTGGAGTCGCTTGTCGACTCCGACCTCGACGTCGACACCTCTGACCTGCACATCGAGCTGGTGACCGACCCGGAGGCCCGGACCCTCACCGTCCGGGACAACGGCGTCGGCATGTCCCGCGAGGACGTCGTCTCGCTGATCGGCACCATCGCCCGCTCCGGCACCGCTGAGCTGCTGCGCAAGCTCAAGGAGTCCAAGGAGAGCGCCGGCGGCGAGCTGATCGGCCAGTTCGGCGTCGGGTTCTACTCGACGTTCATGGTCGCCGACCGGGTCACCCTGCTCACCCGGCGGGCCGGGCAGACCGAGGGCACCCGCTGGGAGTCCACCGGCGAGGGCACCTACGTGGTGGAGACCGTCGACGACGCCCCGCAGGGCACCTCGGTCACCGTGCACCTCAAGCCCGCCGACGACGAGGACAACCTGCACGACTACGCCGACCTCGCCACGGTCCGGCAGATCGTCAAGCGGTACTCGGACTTCATCGCCTGGCCGATCCGCACCACCGTGCCGGGCGTCGACGGCGGCGAACCCACCGAGGAGACGCTCAACTCCCGCAAGGCGCTCTGGGCCCGCCCCCGCGACGAGGTCGCCGAGGAGGAGTACCGGGACTTCTACCGGCACGTCAGCCACGACTGGACCGACCCGCTGGAGACCATCCACATGCGCGGGGAGGGCACCTTCGAGTACGAGGCGCTGCTGTTCCTGCCCGCGCACGCGCCGTACGACCTCTACCAGGCCGACGGCCGGCGCGGGGTGCAGCTCTACGTCAAGCGGGTCTTCGTGATGGACGACTGCGCCGCGCTGATGCCGAACTACCTGCGCTTCGTCAAGGGCGTGGTGGACGCCCACGACCTGTCGCTGAACATCTCCCGGGAGATCCTCCAGCAGGACCGGCAGATCCAGATCGTCCGCCGCCGGCTGGTCCGCAAGGTGCTCGCCACGGTCAAGGACATGCGCACCGGCAACCCGGAGCGGTTCGCCACCTTCTGGGGCGAGTTCGGCCGGGTGGTCAAGGAGGGTCTGCTGGAGGACCCGGACAACACCGAGACCATCCTCGACCTGCTGTCGGTGGCCTCCACCCACCACGACACCGAGCCCACCACGCTGGGCGGGTACGTGGAGCGGATGAAGGACGGCCAGACCGAGATCTACTACGCCACCGGCGAGAACCGCACCATGCTGGAGAACTCCCCGCACCTGGAGGCGTTCCGGGCCAAGGGCTACGAGGTGCTGCTGCTCACCGACCCGGTCGACGAGGTGTGGGTGGAACGGGTCGGCCAGTTCGACGGCAAGCCGCTGCGCTCCATCGCCAAGGGCCAGGTCGACCTGGAGACCGAGCAGGAACGCAAGGACACCGAGGTCGCCCGGGAGCAGCAGAACAAGGAGTACGCCGAGCTGCTCACCTTCCTCGGCGGGGCGCTCGCCGACACCGTCAAGGAGGTCCGGCTCTCGTCCCGGCTGACCACCTCGCCCGCGTGCATCGTCGGCGACGCGCACGACATCACCCCGACCCTGGAGAAGATGTACCGGGCGATGGGGCAGGAACTGCCCCCGGTCAAGCGCATCCTCGAACTCAACCCGACCCACCCGCTGGTCACCGGCCTGCGCGTCGCCCACCAGCGCGGCGACGACAGTGCGGCGCTGACCGAGACCGCCGAGCTGCTCTACGGCACGGCGCTGCTCGCCGAGGGCGGCGACCTGGCCGACCCGGCCCGGTTCGCCCGGCTGCTCGCCGACCGGTTGGCCCGTACCCTCTGATCCGCCTCCGCTCCCGGCCGGGCACCCACCCGGCCGGGAGCGACGGGGGTCGGCACGCAGCCGCCCGGCGGTCGGCGGCCGCAGCGGATAGGGTTGCCCCAGGTGTGCCGGGAAGTCTGGTCGGCGGTGGATGACGCGATCCCTGCCGACGAGGAGTTTCCGTGACCAACGCCACCCGGCGAGGCCCCAGCCTGTTCGCCCGCCGCTCCTGGAGCGAGACCAGCCGGATCTCGGCCATCCTCCGCCGGGAGACCGTCGGCGGGGCGCTCCTGCTCGCCGGGGCGCTCATCGCGCTGGTCTGGTCCAATTCCCCCTGGTCGGGGTCGTACCAGGCGCTGCGGGACGTCACCGTCGGCCCGGCCGCGCTGCACCTCGACCTGAGCGTGGCGACCTGGGCCGCGGACGGTCTGCTGGCCGTGTTCTTCTTCGTCGCCGGACTGGAGCTCAAACGCGAGTTCGTCGCCGGTGACCTGCGTGATCCCCGACGGGCGGCGGTGCCGGTGGCGGCTGCCGTCGGCGGGGTGATCGTGCCCGCTGTGCTGTATTACCTGATCGCCGCCGGGGCGGGCGACGGCGCAGGCCGGGGCTGGGCCATCCCGACCGCCACCGACATCGCGTTCGCCCTGGCGGTGCTCGCCGTGGTGGGCCGTTTCCTGCCGTCGGCGCTGCGCACCTTCCTGCTCACCCTGGCGGTGGTCGACGACCTGCTCGCCATCATGATCATCGCGGTCTTCTACACCTCGGACCTGTCCGTCGCCCCGCTGCTGGGCGCGCTGCTGCCGCTCGCCGCCTTCGCGTTCCTGGTTCAGCGCCGGGTCCGGTCGTGGTGGCTGCTGCTGCCGTTCGCCGTCCTCACCTGGGTGCTGGTGCACGAGTCGGGGGTGCACGCCACCGTGGCCGGCGTCCTGCTCGCCTTCACCGTGCCGGTGCTGCGCAGCGCCGCGGCCGGCGGCCCGGACGCCGGGCCCGGCCTGGCCGAGCACTTCGAGCACCGGGTGCGGCCGATCTCCGCCGGCATCGCCGTGCCGGTCTTCGCGTTCCTCTCCGCCGGGGTCACCGTCGGAGGGCTCGCCGGGCTGGCCACCGCGTTGACCGACCGGGTCGCGGTGGGCATCGCCGTCGGCCTGGTCGTCGGCAAACCGGTCGGCATCCTGACCGCGACCTGGCTGGTGTCCCGGTTCACCCGGGCCGACCCCGACGAGGGCCTCAACTGGCTCGACGCGCTCGGGCTCGCGCTGCTCGGCGGGATCGGCTTCACCGTCTCGCTGCTGATCGGGGAACTGGCCTTCGGGCTGGGCAGCGCCCGCGACGACCACGCCAAGGTGGCGGTGCTCGCCGGTTCGCTGGTGTCGGCCCTGCTGGCCAGCGTCATCCTGCGCGCCCGCAGCCGGGTCTACCGGCGGGTGCACGAGGCCGAGAGCGTCGACCTGGACCGCGACGGCGTGCCGGACGTCTTCCAGCCGACGCCACCCGCCGACGCCGGCGACGGCCCGCCCGGCCCGAGGTGACCGTCAGGGCCCGACCGGGTACGCCCGGGTGTCGCCGGCCGCCACGCTCGCCCAGACCTGCTGCCCGGGGAGCAGCCGCAGCCCGGCGGCGACGGCGGGGGTGACGTCGGCGACGGTGTCGAGCACCCCGGTGAGCTGCACCCGCAGGTGGTCGCCGTGCCGGTGCACCCCGGCGACGGTGGCCGGCCAGCGGTGCCCGGCGGTGTCGTCGGGGCGGTGCGGATGCAGGCGCACGGCGGTGGGCGCGAAGACCACGAAGGCGTCGCCGTCGAGCCGGTCGGCGGTCGGCACGGTGAACCCGTCGGCGAGCCGGACCCGCCGCCCGTCGGCCCGGCCCCGGTGCAGGTTCAGCCCGACCAGCCGGGCGACGTAGTCGGTGCGCGGCCGGCCGGTGACCGTCGCCGCGTCGCCCTCCTGGACCACCCGGCCGTCCTCGACGATGACCAGCCGGTCGGCCAGCGCCAGGGCGTCCAGCGGGTCGTGGGTGACCAGCACGGCCGCCCCGGCGTGGTCGGTGAGGTGACGGTGCAGTTCGGCGCGGGTGTCCAGCCGGGTGCGGGCGTCGAGCGCGGCCAGCGGCTCGTCGAGCAGCAGCAGGGTCGGGTGGACGGCGAGCGCGCGGGCCAGGGCGACCCGCTGGGCCTGCCCGCCGGAGAGCTGCCGGGGCCGCCGCCCGGCGTACCCGGCCAGGCCCACCCGGTCCAGCCACCGGTCGGCCCGCGCACGGGCGGCCCGCCGGGGCAGGCCCTGCCGGCGGGGACCGAACGCGACGTTGTCCCGGGCGGTCAGGTGCGGGAAGAGCAGGTAGTCCTGGAACACCACGCCGACGGGCCGCCGCTCCGGCCGGACGAACCGCCGCGCGTCCGGCTGGTCCAGCACCGTCGAGTCGAGGCGTAGCCGTCCGGCGCTGAGCGGGTGCAGCCCGGCGAGGGCGCGCAGCGCGGTGGTCTTGCCGGCGCCGTTCGGCCCGAGCAGCGCGACCACCTCCCCGGCGGCGACGTGCAGCCGGACGTCCAGCCGGAACCCGGCCCGGTCGACGACCAGGTGCCCGTCGAGCAGTGGCGGTGTCACGGGCCGCTGATCCACCGGTCGCGCAGCCCGGCGAGGATCACCACCGAGACGGTGAGCAGCACCAGGCTGAGCACCACGGCGGCCTCCAGGTCGGTCTCCAGGGCCAGGTAGACCGCGAGCGGCATGGTCTGGGTCCGGCCCGGATAGTTGCCGGCGAAGGTGATGGTCGCGCCGAACTCGCCGAGCGCGCGGGCCCAGCACAGCACCGCCCCGGCGGCGACGCCGGGGGCGACCAGCGGCAGGGTGACCCGGGTGAAGGTGGTCCACCGGCCCGCGCCCAGGGTGGCGGCGGCCTCCTCGTAGCGGTGGTCGACGCCGCGCAGCGCCCCCTCCACCGCGATGATCAGGAACGGCATCGCCACGAACGCCTCGGCGAGCACCACGCCGGTGGTGGTGAACGGCAGCGTGACGCCGAAGGTGGCGTCCAGCCAGCCGCCGACCGGCCCGCGTCGACCGAAGACCAGCAACAGTGCCACCCCGCCGACCACCGGCGGCAGCACCAGCGGCACGGTGACCAGCGCCCGGACCAGCCGCCGGCCGGGAAACTCCACCCGGGCCAGCAACCACGCCAGAGGTACGCCCAGCGCCAGGCAGAGCAGCGTGGCGAGGGTGGCGCACTGCACCGACAGCCGCAGCGCGGTGAGCACCCCGGGCGCGGTGAGGCGTGGTCCCAGCGACGTCCACGGGGTGCGCAGCAGCAGCCCGCCCAGCGGCAGCACCAGGAACAGCAACCCCACGGCGGCCGGTACGAGCAGCGCGACCGGCACCCGTTGACCGGTGCCGCGTCGGCGGATGGACGCGGTCACGGGCCTGCCGGTGGCTGGAATCCGGCGTCGGTGAGGACGGCCCGGCCGGGTGCGGACCGGACCAGCGCGACGAAGGCGTGGGCGGCGGTGGGGTTCGGCGCGTCGGCCAGCACCACGATCGGGTAGTCGTTGCCGGCGCGGGCGGACTCGGGGAACTCGATGCCGTCGACCTCCCGGTCGGCCGCGCGGGCGTCGGTGCGGTAGACCAGCGCCGCGTCGACCTCGCCGAGTTTCACCTTGGCCAGTGCGCCCTTGACGTCCTGTTCGAGGGTGACCGGGGTGACCCGTACGCCGGCCGCGTCCAGGGCGGTGGTCGCCGCCGCCCCGCACGGCACCTGGGCGGCGCACAGCGCGACCTTCAACCCCGGCCGGGTCAGGTCGGCCAGCCCGGCGAGGCGCTGCGGATTGCCCTGCGGCACGGCGATGACGAGCTGGTTGCGGGCGAAGACGGCGGGGGCACCGGCGGCGTGCCCGGCGTCGGTGACGGTGGCCATGTTCCTCGGGGCGGCCGAGGCGAACACGTCGGCGGGCGCGCCCTGGGTGATCTGGGTGGCCAGGGCGGAGCTGCCGGCGAAGTTGAAGGTGACCGTCGTGCCCGGGTGTTCGGCCTCGAACCGCCGGCCGAGGGTGGTGAACGACTCGGTCAGCGACGCGGCGGCGAAGACGGTCAGCGTGCCGCGCGGTTCACCGTCGGTGGCCGGCGCGGTGGTCCCGGCCCCGCATCCGGCCAGGGCGAGGAGGGCCGCCACGAGGGGGAGGACCCCGGCGCGGCTCCGCCGGCCCATCGGGCGGCTGCCGCCGCGCGGTCGGGTGGCCGCAGCAGCGCCGGTCGGCCCGGCGGTGCCGGGGCGGGGCGGGGCGGTCGGGCCGGTGGCAGGGCGGCGGGGCAGGGCGGGCGGTCCGCCGGCGGGTCGGGTCACGGGTCGGTCCTTCCCCTGGTGGGGCCGGTGGGCGCGGGACGCTCCACCACGACGGTGGTCGACTTGATCACGGCGACGGCCACCGAGCCGACCCGCAGGTCCAGCTCGTCGACGGCCTCGCGGCTCATCAGCGAGACGATCCGGAACGGCCCGGCCTGGATGTCGACCTGGGCCATCACGGTGTCCCGGACGACGGCGGTGACGATCCCGCGCAGCCGGTTGCGGGCCGAGGAGAACTCGGCCCCCTCGTCGGGGGCGGCGGACTGGGCGCGGACGAAGCCGGCCAGGTCCACGCCGTCGACGAGCCGGTGGCCGTGGGCGTCCCGCCGGGCGGGCAGCCGGCCGGCGTCCACCCAGCGCCGCACGGTGTCGGCGCTGACCCCGAGCAACTCGGCGGCCTCACTGATCCGGAACACGCTCACCCGGTCACCCTAGTCGCCCGCATCTGCCCACCGGAAGGTGGTTTCCACCTCGCGGACGCGAGTGGTGACGCCGCTTCCGGCCCGCAGTCGCGGGTGCCGGCGGGGTGGACCCGGGCCGGGCCCGGGGGAGTGGCGGGGGTGGACACGCCGACGGCCGGCCGTCGCGGGTGGCGACGACCGGCCGCTGCCGGCGGTGGGAGGGTCAGCTCAGGGTGAGCGCGGTGTCGTCCACCACGAAGGACGTCTGGAGGCTGCTGTCCTCCACCCCGCTGAACGAGATGGTGACGGTGCTGCCCGCCAGCGCGGACACGTCGAAGCTGCGCTGCACGTAGCCGCTGGCGGCGTTGACGTTGGAGTACGTCGCCAGGGTGGTGCTGCCGGCCTTGACGGTCAGCTTGTCGTACGCCGTGCTGCCCGACTCGGCCGTGTCGATGTGCAGCCAGAAGGACAGGGTGGCCCGGCAACCGGCCGGGATGGCCACCGACTGGGTGACGGTGTCGGTGTGGGTGGAGCCGTACCCGTTGAGCCACGCCTTGTACGAGCCACCGTGCGCGGCCTGGCTGGCCGACGAGGTGATCACGCCCGAGGTGGCGGTCCAGCCGGTGGCGCCGGACTCGAAGCCGGGGTTGGTCAGCTTCTGGCCCGAGCAGCCGCCCGAGGTCGGGGTGGGCGTCGGGGTGGAGGTCGCGGTCGGGGTGGGCGTCGGGGTGCCGCCGGTGCAGGTCGGGTCGCCGGACTGCGCCGGCACGCTCACCGCGTCCCAGGCGGCCTTGACCGTGTTGAACTCGGTGCAGCTGCCCGGGTACAGGGTCTTGGCGGCCTGCAACGTCCAGGTGCGGTACTTCAGGTACGACGAGGTCGTCGTCTTGAGCAGCATCGCGTTGTACATGATCTTGATGGCCTTCTGGATGCCCAGGCCGGTCACGGTGCTGCTGTTGCAGGTCGGGCTGGTCGGCTGCCCGTTGGTCGGGTTGCTGCCCATGGCCAGCAGGTAGAACCAGTGGTTGCCCGGGCCGGCCGCCGCGTGCACCTCCTGGCTCGGGATGCTGCTGGAGTAGCAGTTCGCGTCGCCGAGCGCGGACGGGTTGTACATGTTGCGGATCGGGCCGCTGCCGACCAGGTTGATCTTCTCGCCGACGAGGAAGTCCGGCGCGTCGTAGGTGGACGGCTCGTTGGCGAACCACTCGGTGGCCGCGCCGAACGTGTCGGCGACGAACTCCTGGGTGTTGCCCCGGGAGATGCCGCCGGGGGTGGTGTCGTCGATGCCGTGACCGATCTCGTGGGCCACCACGTCGAGCGAGCCGATCCACTGCCCGGCGGTGTTCTTGCCGATCTGCACCTGCGAGCCGTCGTAGTAGGCGTTCTGGTCGTTGAGGCCGACCCGGATGGGCCACGCGCCACCGCTGCCGTTCGCGCCGTTGCGGCCCAGCCACTGCGACAGCATCTTGTGCTCGGTCTGCGCCGAGAACAGGGCGTCGACGCAGCCGGTCTCCTTGTTGGTGCCGGTGCCGTTGCCCCAGACGTCGTCCGGGCCGGAGAAGGTGGTGTTGTTCGCGGCGTCCTGGCAGCTCAGGTTGGTGATGCTCGGGTCCTTCAGCGAGTAGGTGCTGCCCGACAGGGTGGTGTTCAGGGTGACCGGCCCGTTCCACACGCCGGTGCCGGTGCCCCGCACGACGTGCTCCTGGGTGTCCAGCACCGCGCCGGTGGCGGCGTCCACGTCGACGGTCAGCCGGCTGGGGCCGTCCGCGCCGGTGCCGGTGACGGTGGTCTCCCAGGCCAGCGTGGGCCGCGCGCCGAGGGTGTGCACGACGAGCGTGGTGCCCTCGACGCCGCTGACCTTCCGCAGTTGGGCGCGGGCGGTCCGCTCGGCCGCGGCGGCGGTGAGCTTCGGCGTGGTGGACAGGTTCCCGATGCTCTGCTGCTGGGCGACGGAGGCGTAGGTGACCTCGCCGGTGGCGGTGGTCGCCAGGACGAAGTCGCCGCCGACCACGCGCAGGCCCTTGTAGGTGCGTTCGTAGGGGACGTACTGGATGCCCTCGGAGGCGATGACCGGCCGTTGCACGAACGCGTCGTCGGCGCTGGCGTGCAGGTAGGCGGGACGGCTGGCGACCAGCGAGCTGGCCGCGCCGACGGCGGCGGCCCGGGCCTGGGCCGGGTCGGGGACGGGGTGGGACGGCGCGGCCTGGACCGCTGCGGCGGTGCCCGCGGCGATCAGGCCGGCCGCGACCGCGCCGGAGAGCGCGACGAAACGGGGTGAGAGCGTCAAGGGGGATGCTCCTGTTCTCGGGCGGCGTCGCGGTGCCCGGTGGGGTCGCGCGCCGGTGCTGCATGAGGCATGGCCGCGACGGGTGGTCTCCGGGCTGCCGGCGGGCCCGGTGGGGGTGACTGTCCGTCGCGTGTCGCCGGGGGTTGGCGACTGCTGGAGGCACGATCACACGGGCAGGCACCCATATCAATGGGTTGACCCGGGCAACCATGCGTCCAGGCTGCCGAAACCGCTTTTGCCAGGTGATGAACGATCGTCGGCCACCCCGGTCTGAACAGGTGATCCCCGTCGATCTCGTGCCGGCCGACCGCCCCAGTTGCGGGTTTTCGCCGGAACGCGCGCCGGATGCGCATACACCCGGTCGACCAGCAGTACGACAACGTCGTCATGTCCGTCGTGCTCGGCCCCTCGGGCACGAGTCGGATGGGCGTCGATCGCCTACCATGCGGCTGTGCCGGACATCGACGCATCGCTGGCCGCCGGGCAGGTCTGGCGGGGGCAGGGCGACTGGTCGCAGGCCGCCCGACGGGCCAAGCGACGGATCACCACCGGTCGCCGGGCGGTCGCCGCGCTGACCGCGACCGCCGCCGTCGCCGGCACCGCGAGATCGGAAGAGCACACG